>JAFTDZ010000146.1 GCA_017453885.1 Clostridia bacterium | reverse complement strand
TGCGCCGTGGTAGCGGGCGGTTGGGCGGTCGGCTCTTTCGTGTTCACGAGGAAAAACAGGATAACCGCCGCCCGGCAGGCTTTTCTTGCGGAAATAAGGATAGTTTATAAGGACGGATCGGTCGAAACCGTCGGTACCGACGAGACGTGGGAGGTTACCGAAAACGGAAATTACCGTATGGCGGATCTGTACGACGGGGAAACTTACGACGCTACCGTGGATCTTTCCGCCGCGGATTGGAGAAGAGCGAAAGAAGAAAAACTAAGGGTTTCCCCTGCGATAAAGGCGGCTTACGGTTTGCCCGTGCGCGCGCATGAAGTGATGGAGCCCGTATCGTTTACCGAGCGTGAAGACGGTGAAACGATATACGATTTCGGTCAGAATTTTGCCGGCGTTATCCGCGCGAGGATAAAGAACGGAAAAACGGGGCAGACGGTGATTTTCCGCCATGCGGAGATACTTAAAAAGGACGGTTCGCTCTTTACCGAACTGTTGCGTTCCGCTAAGGCAACCGCAACTTACGTGTGCAAGCAGGGCGAACAGGAATACAGCCCGCGGTTTACGTATATGGGATTCAGATACGTGGGCGTAAAGGGAATAAGACCGGAAGATATAGAACTTAAAGCCGTAGCCGTTTATTCGGATATAAGGCGGAACGGCAGTTTCGAATGTTCCGAACCTCTTATAAACAGGTTGCAAGAGAATATTTTATGGAGTTCCAAATCCAATTTCGTGGATATTCCCACCGATTGCCCTCAGCGGGACGAACGTATGGGATGGACGGGAGATATAGCCGTTTTCGCTCCCACGGCTTGTTATAACTTCGATATGTCGGCTTTTCTTGAAAAGTGGCTTATCGATTTGAAGAACGAACAACTTAAAACAGGGGGAATACCGAACACCGTTCCCGTTCAGGGATACGGTTTCCCCGCGACCATGCCGGTAATGGCGGTCGATTTCTGGGGCGACGCGTGCGTTCTCGTGCCGTGGGCGGAATATCTCGCCCGAGGGGATAAGGAATTGCTTGAAAAGAACTATTCCGTAATGAAAAAGTATGTGGACGCCTGTAAGTTCTGGGCGGGGTTCGGCATAGGTAAGCGCAGATATATCTGGCACACTTTCTTTATGTTCCATTTCGGCGATTGGGTGGCGCCCGACGAGCCGAGCATGGCAGGCTGGCAAAAGAGAAGCAAATGGACGGCGACCGCAAGTTTATGCCATACAAGCGGGTTGCTTGCGGTAATAGCGCGTATTTTAGGTTACGATAAAGACGAAAAATATTATTCCGCGCTGTCTCGGAAGGTCGCCGACGCATACGTTTCGGTTTTCACCGACGGTAACGGCAAGTTGAAAAAAGAATTTCAAACGGCTTACGTGCTTCCGCTCGCTTTCGGAATGTTCGACGAAAAAACGGCGGGTAAGGCGGCGGAAAATCTTGCGGAACTGGTAAAGAAAAACGGTTATCGAATAGGAACGGGTTTCCCCGGAACGCCGTATATCCTCTTTGCCCTCGCGGATAACGGACAGGCGGACGCGGCGATGAAAATGCTGCTTAACACGCGGTGCCCTTCGTGGCTGTTCGAAGTAAAAGCGGGCGGCACGACCATATGGGAAAGATGGGACGCGCTCAAGGAGGACGGAACTTCCAACACCGGCGCCGAAGACGGCACCGGCGGAATGATATCCTACAACCATTATGCGAGCGGCGCGGTGGGCGACTTTTTATATAAGAGGATCGCGGGCATAGAAGCCGTTGAAGCGGGATATAAAAAATTCAGAATAAAACCTTTGGTACTCGGTCTTACAAGCGCGAAGGGGTGCGTAAACACGCCCTACGGCGAAATAGTAAGCGATTGGAAAAAAGAAGGGGAAGGTTTTGAAATACACGTCGAAGTTCCCGTAGGAACTTCGTGCGAGGTCGTTCTGCCGTCCGGTAAAACAGAGGTTATCGGCAGCGGTAAGTATGATTTTCGGGAACAATCATGAACATAATCGATTTTAACGCGGGGTGGGAATACCGCAAATCGGGTGATGAAAACCGTTTTACGCCGGTCACTCTCCCGCACGACGCAATGATCTTCGAGAACCGTTCCGCCGATTCGGACGGGGGCATGAACGTCGCTTGGTTCGAGGGCGGAGATTACGAGTACCGAAAACGATTTTTCGTTCCCGAAGAATATTCGGATAAGATATTGACGTTTGAATTCGAAGGGGTTTACCGCAACGCCGAAGTTTATATAAACGGAGCGGAGGTTGCGCGGCACCCGTACGGCTATACGGGTTTTTTCGTTGAGGCGCGGAAGTTCCTGAACTTCGGGAAAGAGAACGAAATAACCGTTTTCGCAAAGAATTCCGATCAGCCGAACAGCCGCTGGTATTCCGGCGCGGGGATATACAGGCCCGTGAAGTTATACGTGGCGGACGCGTTTTCGATCAAGCCGGACGGAATAAGAATAAAAACCGTTGAGATTTCCCCCGCGGAGATAGAGGTCGGGATAGCGGCTACGGCAAGCGGAAAAATAACAGGCAAAGTTCTTTTTGAAGGAAAAACGAAAGCGGAGTTCGCCGCGGATACGGATGAAACGGGCAAGGCGAAGGTACGCGTGAAAATTCCCGACGCAAAACTCTGGAACGTTTACGAGCCGAATTTATACGCGTGCGCCTTGCGGTTTGAAAACGACGCGCGTACCGTAAGGTTCGGCATCAGGAAAACGGAGGTTTCCGCGGAAAAAGGGTTTCTTATAAACGGGGAAAGGGTGATAATTCGCGGAGCGTGTATCCATCACGACAACGGTATTCTCGGCGCGCGGTGCTATCCGGAAGCGGAACGCAGAAAAATAAAGATCCTTTCGGAAAACGGTTATAACGCGGTGCGCAGCGCGCATAACCCTTGTTCTAAAGCGTTGCTCGACGCGTGCGACGAACTCGGCGTACTCGTTCTCGACGAATACTGCGACTGTTGGTATATACATAAAACAAAATACGACTACGCGTCCGAATTGGAAAAGAACTACGAAGCGGACCTTGCCGATATGATAGGGAAAGATTTCAACCATCCTTCGGTAATAGGTTATTCGCTCGGTAACGAGGTTGCCGAAACCGCGAGCAAGCGAGGCGTGGATCTTTTCAAAAAGATGAAAGACGTTTGCAAAAAACACGATCCCGACAGATTCGTAACGGTGGGCGTTAATATATTTTTCAATCTGCTGTACGTCCTCGGTTTCGGGCAATACAGCGACAAAAAGGCGGAGAAGAACCCGCAGAAAAAGGTCGGCAGCGAATTTTTCAACGATCTTGCCGGCAGATTGGGCGCAGGATTTATGAAGAAAATGGCGAAATTGCATGCGTGCGACGCGGTTACCCGTAAATGTTTTGCGGAGGCGGACGTCGCCGGATATAATTACGGCATACTCAGATATAAAAAGGATATAAAAAAATATCCGGAAAGAGTAATTCTCGGTACGGAAACGTTTTGCGCGGATGCGTATTCTTTTTACGAAACGGCAAAGAAACATCCGTCCGTTATAGGCGATTTCGTATGGGCGGGAATGGATTATCTCGGAGAAGTCGGCGTAGGCAGTTGGGAATACAAGGAATACGCGCCTTCGTTCGTACACGGCGCGGGGTGGATTTCCGCCGGAAGCGGAAGAATAGATCTCACGGGTACTCCGCTCGGAGAGGCGCTTTACACTAAAGTCGCTTTTGAAAAAGAAGATAAGCCGCAGATAGCCGTGGTTCCGGTTTGCGGTACGGGAAAGAAACATTCGCCGTCGGCATGGAAATTTTCTAACGCCGTGCCGAGTTGGAGTTGGAACGGACTTGACGGGGCTTTGGCAGACGTGGAAGTATATTCGAGGGCGCCTGTCGTGGAACTGTACGTAAACGGGAAAAAAGTCGGCGCGAAGAAATTCCGCAGGAACTGCGTTTTTCGTTTCAGAACGAGATATTACGGCGGAGAAATAACCGCAATAAACATTGACGGAAACGGCAGGGAAATTTCGAGAAACAGCCTAAAAACCGCGAAAGAGGGCACTTTTATTTCGGTGATACCGGAAAAGCCCGCCGTAGCGCAAGGTGAAATTTGTTTCGTTAAAATCCGTTATACCGATGAGGACGGGATACTCAAACCGCTCGAGAGGGGAGAGATAAAAGCGGAGGTTTCGGGAGGCGAATTGCTCGCGTTCGGTTCCGCTTGCCCGTATAACGAGAGAGGTTATAACGGAAACGCGGCAGATACCTATTACGGCGAAGTGACCGCCGTAGTACGGGCGAACGACGCTTTTACGCTTACCGCTTACGACGCGGAGAGAAGAGGTTCGGCTACCGTAGGAGTTATCCGAACGCAGGCGCAATCAAAATAATAAGATATGAACGGTAACCGAGTGCTATCGTAAAGGAGAAAACCGATGGAAGGAAAATTGCAGAAAAAATCGTTGTTTGATTCCCGTATTATGCGGAGCAGAATCAAATCGGACAAAGTGAAGATTTTTCCCGAGGCGGGTTTAGGCTATTTTATCGGCCCCACGCTCGCGCTTCTCGCAAATTCTATATTGTCCGGCTATCTCAACACTTACATGACCAACGTGATGGATCTCACCGTGTGGGCGAAAACGTTCTTTACGCTTTTACCCGTAGTATCGGTCATTTTCGTCATTATGGGCAACGTGCTGGTCGGCAGACTTATGGAGAGGAATAAAACCACCGCGGGTAAAGCGCGGCCGCTTATTCTTCTCTCCGTACCGATAAGCATAATCGCGCTTATCATACTGTTCGTGATAATGCCGTTCGCCAATGCCGACAGCGGCAGGAGTACGCAGATATTGGCGCTTATTTTACTCGCCGTAGGTTACAACCTGTGGTTTGCGGTCGCGTATCCTTTCTATTACACGTCGCATTCCGCTCTCGTCGGGCTCTCCACGAGAAACAGCAAGGACAGATCGCTTCTCGCAACGATAGCAAACGCCACCGCGCTCGCCGCAATGGGGCTGTGCAACATGGTGCTGCCGTTCTTCCTCGGAATACTTTTCAAGTATCAACTCGATCCTTCCAAACTTCCCGTAGGGGCGGTACCGAAATTAAGCGACGCCGGAGATATACTTTATTACGAGTTGAATAAGAATATAGTATACGATCAGGCGGCGTCGTACAATGCCTGGAAGATATTCGTGATCGCGCTCGCCGCGGTAACGCTCGTAGGCGTTATAATAGAGTTTTTGTTTACGAGAGAGAGGGTGACCGAGGAAGCCTTTGAAACGAACGGCGCGGAAGAAAAGAAAGCCACGCCTTTCAAAGAGCAGTTCAAATCCTGCATTTCCGATAAATTCTGGGTAATAATGATCGTTTTCTTCTTCCTCTACCAACTCGGCGGAATGATGAAGAACGTATCTCAACTGTACTTCTGCCAGGCAATGTTCAAGGGGGAAGACGGGCTTTACTCGATTGAAACGGGCGGCGTCTATCAGGGGCTTATTTCAATAATAGGCGCCATACCCACGGCTCTCGGCATGGTTATCGCCTGGCCGCTTTCAAACAAAATAGGCAAGGGCAAAGCCATTCTGTACGGCGCTATCGTTTCCGTCGCGGGCGGCGCGATAGGGTTTATAGATCCGAGCAATTTCGTTATCGTAGTTATTTCGTTCGTGGTAAAGGCTCTCGGTTCTACGCCCGCGATGTATTTGTCTCTTGCGCTTCTCGCCGATATTATGGATCACCAGGAAGCCAAAAACGGTTTCCGTACGGACGGACTTTCCATGATGATATACGGCGCGATCATGGCGGGGATGACGGGTATAGCGACCGGCATCATGAACGGCGTGATGAGCGCCGCGGGGTATTCCTCCACCAACGTTTCTTCGGAACTTCTGCGCACTGTCATGCCCTGGATATTCATAGGCGGCGAAACGATATGTTTCGCGGTGATAGCGGTGCTGTTCGCGTTTATGAAAGTGGAAAAATATTCGGATGAAGACCATCGCGTCATTCTCGAACGCCGTAAGGCTGCAGCGGAAGCGGCGGGAATCGAATGGATTTCTCCGGAAGACAAGTTGAGGATAGAGCGGGAGGAGGCCGAAAGACTATCCGAGGAAGCGAGGATATCCGAACTGAAAAAACGGTGCGAAAAGAAGGGATTGGATTTCGAAAAGGAAGAGGCCGCCTATCAGGAGAAAAAGAGGCTTTCCGATGAGAAAAAGGCGGCTAAACGAAAAAAATAAATGGGGAAGATTTTCCGCGAAACATACATATGTACGATGTTAAAAAAATAATTTCAAAAATGAGTCTTGAGGAAAAAGCCTCCGTTTTAACGGGAAAGGATTTCTGGCAGACGAAAGATTTTCGGGAACTCGGCATTCCGTCCCTGTTTCTTGCGGACGGACCGCACGGCGTAAGAAAACAAGCGGCTACGGCGGACCATCTCGGACTGAACGAGAGTATCCCCGCAACGTGTTTTCCCACCGCCGCGGCGATGGCGAACGGCTGGAACACGGCGCTCGGAGAAAAGATGGGCGAGGCGCTCGGAGAAGAGGCGGCGGCGCAGGACGTCGGCGTACTTCTCGGCCCGGGACTCAATATGAAAAGGAATCCGCGTTGCGGAAGGAATTTCGAATATTTTTCGGAAGATCCGTATCTTGCGGGTAAAATGGCGGCGGCATACGTAAGGGGAATACAGAAAAACGGCGTTTCCGCCTGCGTGAAGCATTTTGCCGCCAACAATCAGGAAATAAACCGCATGGCGATCGATTCGGTCGTTGACGAGCGTACCCTTCGCGAAATATATCTTACCGCGTTTGAAATTGCCGTAAAGGAAGGCGGTACGAGGTCGGTGATGACTTCGTATAACAGAGTCAACGGCGTTTACGCAAACGAAAACGAACATCTTTTGAAAGACCTACTTCGCGGAGAATGGGGCTTTGACGGCGTTATCGTTTCCGACTGGGCGGGTTCCAACGACAGAGTTGCCTCGGTCAAGGCGGGAAGCGATCTCGAAATGCCGTCGTGCCTGTATGGGATCGACGACGTGGTTTCCGCCGTTAAAAGCGGCGCGCTCGACGAGAGAGAGGTTGACGAATGCGTGGAGCGCATACTCGAACTCGTCGCTTTCACCGAAAAGAAAGATAACGGTAAAGGCGGATATTTTGACGTAAAAGAGCATAACAGACTCGCGCGCAAATGCGCGGAGGACAGCATAGTTTTATTGCGTAACGACGGGGTTCTGCCGCTCAAACCGCACGCGAAAATAGCGGTTATAGGGGACTTTGCCGAAAATCCCCGTTATCAGGGCGCGGGTTCGTCCATAGTTAATCCGACCGTCGTATCAAGGTATCTCGGCGTTCTTTCGGATAAGATGACGGACGTGCCTAAAAATAAAAAGTACCGCCAAGGCGTAGGTACGGTGAAAAGCGCGGAAATACCCGTGGTGGAAACTTACACGGAGGATTTTTATGATTACGACCTCGAAGTCGTCGGGTATGAAAAGGGTTTCGATCGCTATGGAAAAAAGAAGCCGTCGCTTATCAAAAAGGCGGTAAAACTCGCAAAATCGGCGGATATAGTCCTGCTTTTCATCGGGCTTGACGAGGTGAGCGAGGCTGAAGGTCTCGACAGGAAAAACATAAAACTGAACGAAAATCAAACGGATCTTTACAGAGCGCTCAGAACAACGGGGAAAAAAATCGTTGCGGTGCTATCCTGCGGGTGCGCGGTGGAAATCGGCGAGTTCGCGGATGCAAGCGCGCTCGTTTACGCTTGTCTTTCCGGTCAGGCGTGTGCCGACGCGGTTCTGAACGTTCTCGTGGGGAAAGTAAATCCGAGCGGAAAACTTGCCGAATCCTTTCCCGAAAAATACGAGGACGTACCTACCGCAAACTACTTTCCGGGGAAGGGTAAAACGGTCGAATACCGAGAGGGGCCTTATATAGGTTATCGGTATTACGCCACGGCGTCCGTTCCGGTAAAGTTTCCTTTCGGTTTCGGGTTGAGTTATACCGCGTTTGAATATTCCGACCTTACCGTAACGGATACCGGAGTAAGATTTTGCGTGAAAAACGCGGGTAAATACGACGGAGCGGAAATTTCGCAACTGTATATCGGCAAGAAGGACGGCGCGATTTTCAGACCGGAGAAAGAACTGAAAGGCTTTGACAAAACTTTCATAAAAGCGGGCGAGTCCGCTTTTATAAACATACCTTTCGACGATAAAACTTTCAGGTATTTCAACGTAGCGACCGGCGCGTGGGAAATCGAAGGCGGCGAGTACGAAGTTTACGTTTGCGCAAGTTCCGACGACGTCCGCCTTAAACACAAAATTACGGTAACGGGCACTACGGACGTTTTACCCTATGCGAAAGGGCGGTTGCCTTCTTATGAAGCGGGGGCGATAGCGTCCGTGGCGGATGAAGAATTTTCGGCGCTTCTCGGCAGAGAAATCCCGCCGTCGGGTTATGAATTTTACAAGAAGAACAGAATGATAATGGACGAGAACTGCACCGTTTCGGATTTAAGATATTCCCGCCGCTGGGTTGGAAGAGCGTTTTCTTTTATGGTACGCGCGGCTATAAGTTTTTGCAGGGTATTCGGTATGAAAACAAACGCAAACACGCTCGTTATGGGCGTGCTTTATCTGCCGGTAAGGGGGCTTGCCAAGTTCGGTTCGATGACAAGGA
>JAFTDZ010000145.1 GCA_017453885.1 Clostridia bacterium | reverse complement strand
CGACGGTGTTTCTCAAGGGAAAGGTTTTTACAATATTTATATCAACGGCAAAAACGTAACCGAAAACGGAGAGGCTTCCTTTATGGATAAGGACGTTTTGTTCCCCGATGGCAAACTATACCTTGTTTTTGCGATGAATACCCAGCAGAGCGAATTCAACTCTTTGAGCAAAATAACGGTTAAAGAGGTGAACGGCGTAGCGTACAGAGCCGAAGGTTCGGGAGAGAACGGAAAGATTTCTTCCGGCAAAAACGGCTGTTCCGGCGGGCTTACGGACGCTGCCGGCGTTTTAGCCGCAGCGGCGGTCGCCGGGGGCTTCGCTCTTAAAAAGAAAGAGGAAAAATAAGATGAAGAAATCTGTCAAGGTCATATGTACCTGCCTCGCGCTATCTTTCGGCATATCCCTCGCCGCGTGTGACGCCGGAAAGACGAGTGATTACGTAAAGCCGGATACGAATACCGGAGGAGAATATATGTTACCTGAAAAGATCGTTTCGGATGCGGATTTCAAAAACCCGCCCACCGCCTTAAGACCTATGGTTATGCTGCACAATTCTTCCGTTCGCAACGTTGACGACGTTTATGCCCGCGGTTACGGCGGAATAGTGACCAACGTTGCCTGGTCGAAGGATTATCTGCAAAATTCGAGGGCGTTTGAAAACCTTGTTTCGGTTGTGGAACACGCCATAGAGGACAACGGTATGTACGTTTGGTTGTACGACGAATACGGCTATCCGTCCGGCTCCGCTTACGGCCTTACGCTTAAGGGTAATCCCGAATACGAGGCGCTCGGACTCGTTCCGTCATTCAAAGCCGTGCCGAAAGGCAGTACGAGCAGAATAGATCTTCTCTACGGGCATACGGAAATAGTCGCGGCGCACGTCTATTCGGGCAATGGCGAGAGCGATATGGACCTTTCTTCGGGAGAGGACGTTTCTTCCCTTATTTCCGAAGACGGCTCGTCCGTAACTTATACTAACCGTTCGGGCGAAAACAAGGTTCTCGCGGCGTATATGAGCAAGCGCTGGTACGAAAACACCCATTCTATGGAAAACTGGTACGCCCAACAGCGATATATAAATATGCTTGAAAGCGCCCCGACGAAGAAGTTCATCAACGTCACTTACGACGCGTATTACGAATATCTCTCGCAGTATTTCGGCAAGGGGATAAGGGCGTTTTTCACGGATGAACCCGCGCATCAAGGTTCTTACTTCACCATTTCCGAAAGGCAGAGGCAGGTGATAGACGAGCCCGATCTCAACGTTCCGATAGCGGAATGCCTCAACTATGCGAACAGTCTGTTCGAGGTGTTTGAAAATGTTTACGGCTATTCCCTTAAAGATAATCTGGCTTATCTTTATAAAGACGACGGAAGCCGCGCCGCCAAACAGGTGAGAATGGACTTCTACGCTCTGACGAGCGAACTTTTCAAAGACAATTATCTCGGTCAGATAGCCGAGTGGTGCGACGGCAGGAACGTAAAGAGTTCCGGTCACCTTCTCCTCGAGGAAACGCTCTATCAGAACCCGTGGTTTGCGGGCAATATGCTGCAACTCCTCAGTACAATGGATATTCCCGGAAGCGACCTGTTGTTTTCCCGACCGCAAAAGGCGATGGAAGCGGCTTGCATCGTTTCGAAAATGGCGTCGTCCGCGGCGGAATATTCCGGCAAAAAGGATACTTTTGCCGAGATTTCCGGGGCTTTTGACGGAACCGCCGGCGATATGTACGACCAACTTAACTCGGTGGGCGTTCAGGTCTGCATGGGCATAAACAACTTTGCGTCGTACTACTATCAGGGAGGAGCGCACACCGAGGACGAGGATAAAATTTTCTCCGCCGCAATAGGCAGAATGCGCTATATGGTCAAGGATACCGTCCGCAGGACGAAGGTCGCCATGTACTACCCTTACGAGGGAGTATCGGCAGAAACTTTGCCTTCGGTCAATATGTACGAGCCCACGGCTTCGGCCAAGGAAATAAGCGACGTGTTTTCCGATATGTGCAAGACGTTTACCGAAAAACAGGTGGATTACGATCTCGTGGATCACGTAAACATAGCGAAATGCGAGGTGAAGGAAGGGGCGCTCATCGCACCGAACGGAAACGCGTACTCCGCTATAGTTCTTCCTTATACCACGGCGCTCCGCTCTGAAACAGTTCTGAAACTCAAGGAAGCGCAGGACGCCGGCGTTGAAATTCTCGTAAACGATTTCGGCAAAGTAATATGCGAAAAGGGCGCGAACGATACGGCAGCAACGTTCGATTCCGTTGCGAAAAAGGCGGTTAACGTAAAAACATCCGTCGCTGCGGCTAACTATCTGCGCGATAACGGCCACGTTACCGTAAAACTTTCGGATGCGTTCGCTTCGGATATATACGCTTCGAGGAGAGATTGCTCTAAGTATTCGATATTTACTGCGGTAAACGCGGGCGAAAAGGATAAAACCGCAGGGTTCACCCTTTCCGCGAGCGGAAAAACCGTAAAATACTACAACGCCGTAACAGGTAAAATAAGTAACGTAAACGCCTCGTTCGGCAACGGAACGGTATCTTTCAACTTCGCTTTACCCGCAAACACAACGGGTTTCTTCGTGGTGGAAAAGTAAAAATTTCAAAAGTCCCGTAAAACACGCGTTTTGCGGGACTTTTAACGTGAATGATAAATGATTTCAGGCGCGGAGAGCGGAGAATACTTTGCCTATCGGCGCGTTTATTTCAAGGTCGGTTTCGGGGTTTAAGTCGTAGGGGATATGGTCCTTGTTGATTATAACCAGATGTTTTCCGCGGAAAAACCGCACGTAGGACGCCGCCGGATAAACGGTGAGCGAGGTTCCGCCTATTATCAGAAGATCGGCTTTTTTTATCGCCGCAACGGATCTTTCCACCGCCTCGTCGGGGAGAAGTTCTTCGTAAAGCGTCACGTCGCAACGCACCGTACCCCCGCAGGAGCATTTCGGAATATCCCCGGGAAAATCGAAAATAAAATCCGCAGGGTAAATTTTTCCGCATTTCATGCAGTAATTGCGCGCGGTGGAACCGTGTATCTCGTAAACGTTTTTGCTTCCCGCCTTTTGGTGCAAGCCGTCAATGTTCTGCGTGACCACGGCTTTCAGTTTGCCCTTCCTTTCGAGTTCGGCAAGGAACAGGTGCGCCGCGTTCGGCTCAACCTTTCTCGCGTCCATCTTCTGCCGATAGAACTCGAAGAAAACTTTCGGCTCTTTGACGAGGCAACTATGGCTCAATAAATATTCGGGCGCGTATTTTTCAAAGCGCACGTCGCGGTTGTTATAAAGCCCGTCCTTACTGCGGAAGTCCGGCACGCCGCTCTCGGTGGAAACGCCCGCGCCCCCGAAGAACACCGCGTATTCGGCTTCGTCGATATATTTTTGAAGTAAGGCAATTTTTTCGTTCATAAATTTCCCCTCGAAAACTTTTTATAAAATTATAAAACAAATCGGGAGATTTGTCAACCGCATATCGTTTCGGGTTTTGCTCTCCGACCGCTTTCCCGATTGACAAATTTTTTGAAAAATAATATAATATATTAAAAACTCAAAGGAATAATTTTTCCGTTACGGGGCAGACTTTTCGTTATAGGAATAACCGAAGTACGTTGGGGAAAGGAGATATTTATGGCTGATATTTTAATTATAGGCGCAGGCGTGGCGGGGCTTTCCGCCGGAATTTTCGCCGCGAAGGACGGGCACCGCGTTACCATTTGCGAAAAACATTCCATAGCGGGCGGCAACCTTACGGGGTGGCAGAGGGGCGATTATCATATCGACAACTGCATTCACTGGCTTACGGGTACCAACCCTTCTTCGGAATTTTACGATATCTGGGTGGAAACGGGCGCGCTCGGCAACGTGAACGTATATCAACCGGAAACTCTTTACACCTGCCTTTACGAAGATAAAGAACTTTCACTTCCGAAAGACCTCGACACGCTCGAGCGGGATATGCTCGCGCTTTCGCCTGAAGACGCCGCCGAAACCAAAGCGCTTATCAAAGCGATAAAAACAATGCAATATTTTATGCGGATAGGCGGCAAGGATTTTTCCGAAAAGATAGGCGTGTTCAACCTTATCAAAAACGGCCCGCAGGTGCTTAAATACCATATGATGACCACCGGTCAACTCGCCGAAAGATTCCGCCACCCGCTTATAAAAAAGTTTATCGTGGCGGTGTTCGGCGATAAGTTCACGGCGATGGCTCTTTTGACCGTTTTTGCCACTTTTTGCGGGAAAAACGGGGGATTGCCCGAAGGCGGTTCCCTCGCTATGGCCAAGAGAATGGCGAAACGCTTTACCGATCTCGGCGGGGAATTCATGTTCAAAAAAGAAGTTGTAAAGATCAACACCGAGGGGAATTACGCAAAGAGCGTAACGTTTGCCGACGGTACTACCGTGGCGGCGGATTACATGGTGATAGCGGCGGACCCCGCGGCTATCTTCGGAAAAGCGATCGACGCGCCCATGCCGAAGATCCTCGAAAAGCAGTATAACAGCCCCGATTATATAAGGTTTTCCGCCCATCATTCGGCGTTTGCCGTAAAGGAAGAAAAACTTCCGTTCAGCGCGGACGTTGTTCTCGATATACCCGAAAAGTACCGCGATCTGATGCGGGCGAGGTCGTTTATGCTCCGCGAATTTTCGCACGAGCCGTCGTTTGCCCCCGCGGGCGAAAACGTGTTCCACACCATGACCTTCATAGGGGAAAAGGCGTCGGTCGATTTCATAAATTTAAGCAAGGACAGAACTGCGTACCTCGAAAAGAAAAAGCAACTCGCCGCCGCCACGCAGGATATAATAGAGAGCGACTTCCCGCAACTTAAAGGCAAACTGAAACTTCTCGACGTGTGGACGCCCGCCACCTACCGCCGCTATACCAACGCGGAAACGGGCTCGTTCATGAGTTTCATCCTTCCGCCTAAAAAGTTGCCGAAGATAGTGCCTACGATAGTCAAAGGCTTTAAGAATCTTTTGCTCGCCACGCAATGGCAACAGGCGCCCGGCGGGCTTCCTACCACAGCCGCATCCGGCAGAAAAGCCGCGGAAGTCATCATGAAACTCGAGAAGAAACTCGGCAACGTCCTCGCGGCGGGCAAAGTCAAAAAACTCTCGCCGGTAAAATAAAAACGTGGGTTAAGGCGTGATAAACGGGGTATTTACGCATTCATAGATAAGGCTTGCGATCTTTTCCGGCGGTTCTGCGCAATCGAGTTCCACCCATTTTGCGATGATAGCCAGCGTGCCTTTCGTATAAAAATCGAACACGTATGGTTCGTCGGCTTCCGATACGCCGAATTTCCGCATCGCGGGTTTGAAAAAGTCCGAATACATCTTTTCGAAAACTTTTTTCGAATCGAACAGTTCGGGCTTTTTATGAACGGCGCGATAAATTTTTTTGTTATTTTTTATAAATTCCAGATAAGGCAAAAGGTATTTCGGGGCAAGCAGAAGGGCGTCCCGCTTTTCGCCGTTCATCGCGGCGGAAATATCGATAACGCCTTTGAAAGTATCCTGAAACCGCTTGTTTATAAACTCCGTCGCTTCCGCCAACAGATCGTCGATACTCTCGTAGTGGAGATAAAAGGTAGAGCGGTTGACGCCGGCCTTCGCGCATATTTCCTTTACGGTGATGAATTCGTAATCCTTGTTTTCCAAAATTTGCAACAGGGCTTCGTCCATAAGCGCGGCGGTATTGAAATATTTGCTTTCCGATCGGTTCATTATACTTTTATTCTTCTTCGCTTATTTTTTTCGCAAGTTGTATAACGTCCTGCGCGTATTTGCTCTTTCTCCTTTCGATGGCGGCTCTGTAGATAGGGTAATTGACAGTCGCCGTAAATATGCCGAGTAACCCGATAGCCGCGCCCGCGATCATCGTAATATCGCTATTCGGCCCGATAACTTTCATCGAAAGGCACATTCCCACGCCTAAAACGAGCGACGAGAACGTTCCGAAAACGTAGGCGAAAATTTTAGGCGGGCGTTTTACTTTTGCGTCGAGCCGCTTCAGCGCCTTAACGTCCGAGCGTTGTTTGGGCGAATATTCGTTTGCTATGTGTTCTGCGTAAATTTTGTCCGTGTTCATGGCGGACCTCCTTGAATTTGATGATCGCATTATAACACGTCGCGTTCATTTTTCGCCCGACACACGCCGCGGGGAAATGTCGATTTAAGCAATGCCGCTAAATTTTGAGCATAAGGTATTCGTTCGTTTTTACGCCCGCAACGAAGTTGAAAATATCGTTGGCAAGCACGTCCTTTTCAAAACATTCAAGCGCCGTTCCCTTCAGGTTCTTTACGTCGTTTTTGCGTGTTATAAGGGGTATTTCGCAATTCTTCCGCATTTCGGCAAGCAGTTCTTCACGCCCTTCCTTCACGGCGAGAACATTGAGATACAGTTCGCTGCGCAAACACTTTCTTATAAAACTTTCGGTTATGCCGAGAAGGGACGCGGTTATTATCCTGTTTACCCTCGCGGCGGTGTAGCGTTTGGTAACTATCTTACTTTTGAGCGCGTCTAAAGAGGAAGAATCTTTCAGGCAGGATTTTATCCTGTTTTCAAGCCCTTCGGTGCAGTCGAGTATCTCTTTAAGTTTCTTTTTATCGTTGGTCAAAAGGCTGTAAAAAGCGAGGGAATCAACGTTCGGCGCGGCTTTGGGCAGATCCGCGTAAACGAATTTGGGAACGTTGCTTTTTATCTGTCGGCGTTTTCCTTCCTTAAGCGCCTTGCGTATGGCGGTGGCGGAAGAAAGGTCGCCGCGCAGTTCCTCGTCGCGATAGCCCGCGCCCTTTCGGGGGATGGGGCAAATATCCATATCGGCGTTCCACTCGTAAACGGCGCGCGAATATTCCACGCCGAGGATGTTGTTGGGGTATTTAAGCAATTCGCTGTCCACGCCGATCCCGAGCGTTTCCACCGCGTTCATCTTTGCTTTCGCGAGGGAAACGCCCTCTTTAAGTTGCGTTTTAAGGGCTTTTTTGAATTCTTTGCTCTCGTCGGAAAGAATTTTTGCCGCGGATAAAAAGTCGTCCTTTTCGCCGCTTTCGCAGCCGAAACACAGCGTCTTTTCGCCGGGCAGGCTCCTTAAAAGTTTGACCGCGCCCTTTGCGAATATTTCCGCGTTGGCGGTGGCAAAAACGGCGGGCAGTTCAAACACCGCGTCAGCGCCCGCCATTATCGCGTGTTTCGCCCGCGTGAATTTATCGAGAACGGCTATTTCTCCGCGTTGGGTAAAGTTGCCGCTCATTATTATTACCGTATAATCGGGCGAGATCTCCCGCCGCGCCGCCCCGAGATGGAGCGCGTGCCCGTTGTGCAGGGGATTGTATTCGCATACCGCGCAACAAATTTTCAAAACATCACCTCAAAATACTTTATTTTTTTTATCAAAAGTATTACAATAATTAGTGGATTTCGTGGAAATATACTTTATATATTTATTTTACACCATTTCCGCCGGATTATAAAGCGTTTTGAAAGGTTTTTCCGGCACAAAGAACGATAAATATTAACCGTGGCTTTGCCACAAGGAGTAGAAATATGTCAAAAGTAATGGAATCGATCAAAAGCAGAGCCGCGTTGCTCGGCAAACACATCGTTCTGCCCGAAGGTGAGGACGGCAGAGTAGTAGCGGCCGCGGCCGCGGCAGTCAAAGAGGGTATTGCGAAAGTAACCCTTATAGGCGATCCGGACGAGATCAGAAAGAATAACCCGACGGTGGATCTTTCTTCCGTAAATATCGTCAACCCGAAGACGAGCGAAAAACGCGCTTCTTACGCGAAGATCTTATACGAACTCCGCAAAGCCAAGGGCATGACCGAGGAAGATGCGGACAAACTTTCTTACGACAACACTTATTTCGGCGTGCTTATGCTGAAAGCCGGCGATGCGGACGGGCTCGTTTCGGGCGCCTGCCACTCCACGGCGAACACGTTGCGCCCGGGCCTTCAGATAATAAAGACCGCCCCCGGCGTTCCGCTCGTTTCAAGTTACTTCCTTATGATAGCCCCCGAATGCGGCAATCAATACTGTGAGGACGGGTGCTATATCTACGCCGATTGCGGCCTCGAACAGAACCCCGATCCGGATAAACTCGCGTATATAGCGGTCGCTTCCGCAAAGAGCGCCGTTTGCATAGCCGAACTCGAACCGAGAGTGGCTATGCTTTCCCACTCCACGAAGGGCAGCGCGAAACACGCCGACGTAGATAAAGTTCTCGCCGCGCTCGCTAAAGCGAGAGAGATCTCGCCCGAACTCAATATCGACGGAGAACTTCAGGCAGACGCGGCAATAGTTCCTTCCGTGGCGAAATCCAAAGCGCCGGGTTCTTCGGTCGCGGGGCACGCCAACGTTCTTATCTTCCCCGATCTCGATGCGGGCAACATAGCGTATAAACTCACCGAAAGGCTCGGCGGCTTCATGGCGGTCGGCCCGCTTTGCCAAGGGTTCGCAAAGCCCATAAACGACCTTTCGAGAGGGTGCAAGGCGGAAGATATAGTCGTAGCCATCGCGATAACCGCTCTGCAAACGCAAATTCAATGGTAATATAAGGAGAAGGATAAATGAAAATACTCGTAATAAACGCGGGAAGTTCTTCCCTTAAATATCAACTTATAGATATGGCAACCGAAAAGGCGGTAGCCAAAGGCGGATGCGAGAGGATAGGGCTGGAAGGTTCATTCCTCAAACACAAGGCTAACGGAAAAGAAGTTATAATAGAAAAACCCATGCCGAATCATCAGGTCGCCGTCCAACTCGTTCTCGACGCGCTTGTGGATAAAGACTACGGCGCAATATCTTCGATGAAGGAGATAGACGCGGTCGGTCACAGGGTGGTTCACAGCGGAGAAGATTTCAACTGTTCGGTGCGCATAACGCCGGAAGTTCTCGAAACGATCGCGTCCAACACCGAACTCGCCCCGCTTCACCAACCCGCCAACATAACGGGTATAAACGCCTGCCGCGCAATAATGCCCGATACGCCAATGGTCGCGGTGTTCGATACGGCTTTCCACTCCACTATGCCCGATTACGCCTATATGTACGGAGTCCCTTACGAGGCGTATAAAAACTACAAGATCCGCCGTTACGGCTTCCACGGCTCCAGCCACCTGTTCGTTTCGGACGAGGCGGCGAAGTACCTCGGCAAACCCAAGGAAGAACTCAAAATAGTTACCTGTCACCTCGGAAACGGCTCGTCCATCTCCGCGGTGGACGGCGGCAAATGCGTGGATACTTCCATGGGTTTCACCCCGCTCGCGGGCGTTCCCATGGGCACGAGATCCGGCGATATAGATCCCGCGATAGTGGAATTCCTCGAAACGAAAACCGGCATGACCACGGCGGAAGTTATCAATTATCTCAATAAAAAGTCCGGCATGGCGGGCATAAGCGGTGTGTCGAGCGACTTCCGCGACCTTGCCGCCGCTATGGAACAGGGTAACGACAGGGCGCGCCTCGCTCTCGATATGTTCGCTTACGCAACCAAGAAGTACGTCGGCGCTTACGCCGCGGCGATGGGCGGAATAGATTGCCTCGTGTTCACCGCAGGTATAGGCGAGAACGACGGATATATCCGTGAAAAAGTTACCGACGGGCTCTCGTTCCTCGGCGTGGAGATAGATAAAGCGGAAAACAAGATTCGCACGGGCGAGATACACGATATAACCGCGAAGGGCGGCAGGGTGAAAGTGCTCGTGATACCCACGAACGAAGAACTCGTTATCGCGCGCGACACGGCAAGGCTTTCAAAGTAAATAAAAACCGCTTGCGGGCGCCTTTATGCGCCCGCGGCGGAAATTTTAAGGTTTTGACCTGTAAATAGAAGGCTAAATTTTCAAAACCGTATATAAAAAGTTGACAACGCCGCGAAAATAATATATAATTTTTAGGCTACGTTACTTGCGATATGATCATTGACGTAAATAAATTAAGGCAACAGGGCAAAACGGAAAGCGAATTTTCCTTCGCGTTTACGCCCGGCCGCCAACTTACAGACTTGCCGAACGCCGATATAGTCGGCGGGGTAAATGTGAACGGAAAGGTTTACCTCACCGGTAAGAAGGCAACCGTAGAAGGCGTCGTTTCCTTCGTTATCGAAGGGGAATGTTCAAGGTGCCTGTCGCCCGCGCGCGCAGAAGTGCAGGCGGAGTTTTCCGCGGAGTATTCGAGCGAGGCGGGGGCGGAGTTTCCGATAAGAAGCGGGTTGATAGACCTTACCGATCCCGTGGAAGAAACGGTGGTGATAAATTCGCCGATGATAATTTATTGCAGGGAAGATTGCAGAGGAGTTTGCCCCGTTTGCGGCGCAAATCTCAACGTAAGCGAATGTAAATGCAAAACAAACAGAGAGGTGTGAAATATGGCAGTACCAAAGGGAAAAGTTTCCAAACAGAGAGGCAATAAGAGGTTCGCAAACAACTACAAAGCGGCTATGCCTACGCTCGTAGAGTGCCCGCAGTGCCACGAGATGAAACAGAGCCACAGGGTTTGCAAGAAGTGCGGTTATTATGACGGCGTGCAGGTCGTTTCCGACGAACCCGAAAAGGAATAAGGCCGTAACGCGTATAGCAAACCGAAACGGCAGGCGTGATTTATTGCGCTTGCTTTTTGTTTTACGTTCGTAAACCATCGTTATGAAGATATGGGCTACAATTCGGCTCGTAACGTATTATATATGCGTCGTTGCGGTAATTCTCTTTTTCTGGGGATTGATACACCGTTTCGGCGTACTCGATCTTTACGGGTTCGATCTAACCGAATATTGGGCGATAGCGGTTTTCGGTTCGGTGTTCGCGCTTTCCGTAGGTATCTATTCGCTCGTCCGCGCAGTTGTTTCCACGGTCGCCGCGGTGAAGGGGGGTAATATTCAAAAAAACCCCCTAAATCTCACATTATCCGATGATTCCGATGGGGAAGAAGTCGTTCCCCCCGAAGTGAAAGCGGAAGGAGAGATAAGCGCCCCCACCGTGCGTAAGGAAAAACTTACCCGCGCGGAAAAGCGAAGACGCAGACTGCTTGAAGACGATGAAGAAAAGTCCGCTAAAAAGAGCGCCGCGCCCGCGGCGATCGCGTTCGCGCTCGTCTGCGCGTGCCTTATTTTCTGCGTCGCGTATTCGTGTTGGGCGGCTTTTCCGCACAGGCTTTGTTTTCATTCTTACGCTTACAATATTACCGAAAACGGTTCCGAACCGGAATATAAAGAGATAAAGACCTACCGATTTTACCAGTCTTACCTCGGTAAGCCGTATCTTTTATACAGTTTCGACGGAGTGAAGGAATTTCGCGTGCCGCTCGTTTCCGAAAAAGAGGAGGGCGGTTACACGGTTTATAATTTTCACGGCGAAAGCAAGTATGCGAAGATAGTGGACCGCTGGCGGGATAAATTCACTTACGTGGTCTGCGATGTCGAAGTGTTTTATTATTCCGACGGGCACATTGTGGTAGGCCATCGCGCCGTAAAACAGCGCGACGGAAAGGAAACCGTTTACGATTATTCCGGCAAGATTTATTCCTACAGGCGGCTTGATCGGTAAAGTGGCCTATATCACGCAAAAACGCGATATTTTCCGAAATAAATAAATTCCGTCAATCGCATTAAAACGATTGATTTTTAATAAAAAAAGTAGTACAATATAAACGCTGAAATCGGCGTTGTTCCGCCATTTCCGCATCCGCTCCGAATAATGCTTCCGTAGTTAAATGGATATAATAAACCCCTCCTAAGCGAATGTTTAAGTCGGGCAAAACCACGATATATAGTGGTCAAACAGAATAAAAGCGCAACATATTGTGGTTGTAACACAATCCGACAATATTGGGTATTATTTTGGGTATTGTTTCGGTATTTTCAATAAGTTTCAAATCGTGCAATAATTTTGCATATCTGCCTGTAGCTCAGCAGGACAGAGCACCGCCCTCCTAAGGCGGGTGTCGGACGTTCGAATCGTCTCAGGCAGG
>JAFTDZ010000144.1 GCA_017453885.1 Clostridia bacterium | reverse complement strand
TCCTCTCCCTACGTTAAATATATAATTTTCGGAACGGTGGTCGGCGCTATATTCGCGGCGGCGATGATACTCGCTTTCGAATATTACGAAAAAATAAAAAAGGTCTTTGAAAAGATAGCAGACCTCGCCGCGGATATTCTCGCCGCATTCATTTTCGGCTTCGGTTTTTGCTACCCGCTGTTCGTGTTCCTCGAAAAATGCGTGAGTGCCGTTTTCGGACTGTGATTATCTTAAATATACAAAACCCGCCTGTTTCACGTAAAAACAGGCGGTTTTTTATTTGCGGCGTTTCAGCCTAATATCTTTTTGAGGAATACGCCCGTGGCGCTTTCCTTAACTTCGGCAACCTGTTCGGGCGTGCCGCACGCAATTACCTGACCGCCTGCGTCGCCACCCTCGGGACCGAGATCGACGATATAGTCGGCGACCTTTATCACGTCGAGATTGTGTTCTATAACTATAACGGTGTTGCCCCCCTCTCTCAAACGGGAAAGAATGTTTATAAGTTTATCCACGTCGTAGGAGTGAAGGCCGGTGGTGGGCTCGTCGAGAATGTAAAGCGTTCTGCCCGTCGATCTGCGGGAAAGTTCCGTCGCGAGTTTTACCCTCTGCGCTTCCCCGCCCGAAAGCGTGGTCGCGGGCTGGCCGAGTTTTATATAGCCGAGCCCCACGTCCTGCAAGGTCTTTATCTTGGAGAACACGCGCGGGATATTCGCGAAGAAATCGACCGCCTCGTCTATGGTCATATCGAGTATTTCGCTTATGTTTTTGCCCTTGTATTTTACCTGAAGGGTCTCGCGGTTATACCTCGCGCCCTTGCACACTTCGCACGGCACGAAAACGTCCGGCAGGAAGTGCATCTCTATCTTTATTATTCCGTCGCCCGCGCAACGCTCGCACCTGCCGCCGGAAACGTTGAACGAAAACCTGCCCGAATTATAGCCGCGTTCTTTCGCGTCGGGCGTGGCGGCAAACAATTCCCTTATGGGCGTGAACGCGCCCGTGTAGGTAGCGGGGTTACTGCGCGGCGTTCTGCCTATGGGGGATTGATCGATGGAAATTATTTTATCGAAATATTCTATTCCGTTGATCTCGCTGCAGTTGCCCGGGCGAATCTTCGCGCCGTTTAATTTTGCCGCGACGGCAGGGTATAACACCTCGTTCACAAGAGAACTTTTTCCGCTGCCCGAAACGCCGGTAACGGCGGTTATAAGCCCCACGGGGAAAGCCACGTCTATATTCTTAAGGTTGTTCTGCGTGGCGCCTTTCACTTCGAGGTAACGCCCGTCCGCAGGGTATCGGAAGGCGGGTATCTCTATCTTCCGCCTGCCGGAAAGATAGTCGCCGGTTATCGAACGGGGTTCGGCGCAAATTTCTTCGGGTGTGCCCGCCGCGATCACTTCCCCGCCGTGAACGCCCGCCCTCGGCCCTATGTCAACTATAAAGTCGGCCGCGCGCATGGTGTCCTCGTCGTGTTCTACCACGATCAGCGTGTTGCCTAAATCGCGCAGATGTTCAAGCGTGCGAAGGAGTTTTTCGTTATCCCTCTGGTGAAGGCCGATGCTCGGCTCGTCGAGAATATAAAGCACGCCCGTAAGCCCGCTGCCTATCTGTGTGGCGAGCCTTATCCTCTGCGCCTCGCCGCCGGAAAGCGTTCCCGAACTCCTCGACAGGGTGAGATAGCCGAGCCCCACATCCTTGAGGAAGTTGAGCCTCGCCTTTATCTCCTTTAATATAAGTTGCGCGATAAGCCTTTCGGATTCAGTGAGCGAAAGATTTTCTATAAAGTCATAGAGGTTTACAACGGACAGTTCGCAAACTTCCGCCACGTTCTTGTCGCCAACGGTTACGGCGAGCGCCTCTTTCTTCAGCCGCAGGCCGTGGCAGGTCTCGCAGGGAACGACGGTCATATACCTCTCTATTTCAGCCTTGGTAAAGTCGCTCGTCGTCTCGCGGTAGCGGCGTTCGAGGTTGTTTATTATCCCCTCGAAGGAACCTTGATAACTGCCCTGAAAGGTATAGGTGTTGTATTCAATGTTCATCTTCTCGCCGTTGTTGCCGTAGAGAAGGATGTTCAGAATATCTTCCGGCAGTTCGCCGACGGGCGTATCGAGGCTGAACCCGTACCGCTTGGAAAGAGCCTTGAAGTACATTTGCGTTGTTTTCGCGCTGTCGAGGTTCCACCCGCTTACCGTCAACGCCCCCTGGCGGAGAGTTTTTTTCGGATCGGGCATCAAAAGGTTTTTATCTATCCTGTTGTTGAACCCCAGCCCGTTGCATTCGGGGCAGGCGCCGAAGGGATTGTTGAACGAAAAGAGCCTCGGCTCTATCTCCTCTATGCTTATGTTGCAGTCCGGGCAGGAATAGCGGGTGGAATACAGTTCGCCCACGTCGCCCTGAACGATCTCCACCAACCCGTCGGAAAGTTTAAGGCAGGTTTCAAGGCTGTCGGTCAGGCGTTTTTCGATTCCTTCCTTCACAACAAGCCTGTCCACCACAACGTTCACGAAGTGCTTTTTGTTCTTATCGAGTTTGATCTCCTCGGTCAGTTCGTAAACCGCCCCGTCGATATACACTCTGGCGTAACCGCTCTTTTTATATCCTTCAAGTTGCTTTTCAAACGCGCCCTTGCGCCCGCGCACGACCGGCGCGGTAACAAGTATTTTACTGCCTTCGGGCATAGCCATAACGCGGTCGGCTATCTGATCTACCGTCTGCCGCTCTATCTTCTTGCCGCAGTTGGGACAATGCGGAACGCCTATCCTCGCGAACAGCAAACGGAAATAATCGTAAATTTCCGTAACCGTGCCCACGGTGGAACGGGGATTGTGCGAAGTGGTCTTCTGGTCTATGGATATGGCGGGCGAAAGCCCGTCGATGGATTCCACGTCCGGCTTTTCCATAAGGCCGAGGAATTGGCGGGCGTAACTCGAAAGGCTCTCAACGTATCTGCGCTGACCTTCCGCGAAGATGGTATCGAAAGCGAGCGTGGATTTTCCGCTGCCCGAAACCCCCGTGAACACCACAAGTTTGTCCCTCGGTATGTCCACGCTTATATTTTTAAGGTTGTTTTCCCTTGCGCCCTTAACGCGTATAAACTTGTTGTCGTACATAAAAATACCTCGATAATGTGTGAAAAAGGCTACTTATTTTTCAGCATCTTCTTTTTGAGCGTAGATATGGTCTCTCTTATTTCTATACATCTTTCAAAGTCGAGTTCCGCGGAAGCGACCTTCATAAGCGCCTTTAATTTTTCTATCTCTTCGGGAATATCCTTCAACTTTATATCCGCCGTGCGATCGACCTTCTTTGTTATTTCCAAAGTGTTCACCACGTCTTTGATTATTGTTTTGGGCACTATTCCGTGAATTTTGTTATATTCGCTCTGTATCGCGCGGCGGCGGTCGGTTTCGCTTATCGCCCTTTCCATACTGCCGGTAACGGTATCCGCATACATTATGACCTTGCCTTCCGCGTTTCGGGCGGCGCGGCCTATCGTCTGAACGAGCGAGGTGTCGCTCCGCAAAAATCCTTCCTTATCCGCGTCGAGTATCGCCACGAGTTTCACTTCCGGAAGGTCGAGCCCCTCTCTCAAAAGATTTATGCCGACGAGCACGTCGAACTCCCCGCGGCGCAAACCGTTGATTATGTCTATCCTCTCGAGCGTGTCTATATCGCTGTGCATATACCGCACTTTAAGCCCGTTTTCCTTCAGGTATTCGGTCAGGCTTTCAGCCATCTTTTTGGTGAGCGTGGTTACAAGAATGCGGCCTTTTTCGCGTATTATCGCGGATATTTCCTTTTGAAGATCGTCTATCTGATTCTTCGTGGGGCGCACTTCCACCTCGGGATCTATAAGCCCCGTCGGCCTTATTATCTGCTCCACTACTTGCCCCGCCTGACCGAGTTCGTACTCCGCCGGCGTTGCCGAAACGCATATTATCTGGTTGATCCGCTCGTCGAATTCTTCAAACCGCAGGGGGCGGTTATCGAAAGCCGATTGCAGGCGGAAACCGTACTGCACGAGGTTGGTTTTCCTCGCCCTGTCGCCGTTGAACATTGCGCGCAGTTGAGGCAATGTCATATGGCTTTCGTCCACGAACAGAATGAAATCGTCAGGGAAGTAATCGAGCAGGGTGAACGGCGGTTCGCCGGGGCTTCTCCCGTCGAAATATCTGCTGTAATTTTCTATGCCCGAACAGAAACCTATTTCCTGCATCATCTCGATGTCGTAACGCGTGCGCTGGCCGAGGCGTTGCGCCTCTATCAGTTTTCCGTCTTCCTTCAGCGCCGCTTCCTCTGCCGCGAGGTCTTTTTCAATGTTCGCGATGGCGTCCTTCAGTTTTTCCGAACCGACCGCGTAGTGGCTTGCGGGGAAGATAACCGCGTGTTTCAGTTCGGAAACTACCTTGCCGGTTACCACTTCTATCTCGCTTATCCTGTCTATCTCGTCACCGAAAAACTCCACGCGAACGGCTATTTCGGAGTTGGACGCGGGGAATATCTCTATCACGTCGCCCCGCACGCGGAAGGAAGAACGGGTAAAATCGATATCTTTCCGCTCGTATTGAATATCTACGAGGCGGCGCATAAGTTCGTCCCTCTCCATTTCCATTCCCGGCCGCAATGACAGCGCGAGGCGGTAATATTCTTCCGGCGCGCCGAGCCCGTAAATGCAGGAAACAGAAGCCACCACTATCACGTCACGCCGCTCGGCGAGGGCGCAAGTTGCGCTGTGGCGAAGTTTATCTATCTCGTCGTTTATGGAAAGGTCCTTTTCTATGTAAGTATCCGTCTGCGGAATGTACGCTTCGGGCTGATAATAATCGTAGTAGGAAACGAAATATTCCACCCTGTTTTCGGGGAAAAATTCCCTGAACTCGTTGCAAAGTTGAGCCGCGAGCGTCTTGTTGTGCGCTATAACGAGGGCGGGCCTGCCGAGGTTTTTTATAATGTTTGCCATAGTAAAAGTCTTACCGCTGCCCGTAACCCCTACAAGCACCTGCGTCCGCAACCCGTCGCGAACGCCTTCGGTAAGTTTTTCGATGGCCTGCGGCTGATCCCCCGTGGGCAGATATTTACTTTTCAGAATGAATTCTTTTTGTTCTTTCATGGCGATAATGTGTGAAAAAGGCGGCTTTTTATTTTATGAAGTAATACAGCGCCCTGCCTACCGCAAAGGTGAGGAAGGCGCTCAACACGCTTAAAAACAACCTGAAAGCGAGCGCCCGCCGCGATTGCGACGTTTCCCTGCGGTAACCCTTTCCGCGCGTGAGAAGTTCTATGCAATAGACGGTTTGCCCGTGGCGATCCGACAGAATCACGCTTATATATCCGTCGTATTCAAGGCACTCGAGTATTTCGCTCAAACGCTTTTCCGATACGCCGGATTTAGGCGGCAAGCGGCAGAGAAGATCGGCAGGCGAAGCGAGGCAATTATATCTTTCCCCGCATTTTATAAGCACCGCGTTCAATACGGCGCGTTCGGTTTTGGAAAGCATTTCTTCAGTCCCCCGCCGCGAGGCAACCGAGAAATGCCCCCGCGAAAGCGCATAGAAAAGTGATAAAAAACTGCCTGTTTCTCACAAAAAAGCCCTTTTTTACCCTTCCCGAAGAAAAGTTTAAGCCGCTCGGCAAAAGGGACAAGCAATATTCCCCGCCTTGAGAAAAACGCAAATTTATATAACCGCGCTCGTCGAGCGACGCAAGCATCCGCGCGGTTTCTTCTTCCGTGAAGTCCGCGCCCGCCTTTTCGTCGATATCGTCCGCCGAAACGACCGTGTAACCGCCCGACGGGCACAATTCCTTGATAGCCGAAAGTAAAATTTCCGTATTCCTGTCCATCATACGGTTATTTTGCTCAATGCCTTACGTTTTTATCCTTATTTGAGCGCGGCGATAACGAAAGCCACGGCAAACAGCGCGCCGAATACGAAAGAGAGAACGGCTGCGGCAACGCCAAGTCCTATCGCGTATCGGGAAGCGGTTTCCCCCTCAAGGCGGCACTTCGCCCCGAAAACTATGCCCGTTACGGCGAAAACTATCCCCACGCCCGCGAACACCGAAAGGATAAGCCCTATTACGGAAAAGTTCACAGCGGTGCGAAGCCTCGAAGCGTTCTTTTCTTCTTCCGCGCTTCTCGCGGCGGGTTCGTTTCCCTTCGCGGAGCCTTCCGCAACGATTTTATTTTCCTCTACGTCCACCCGCATAAAGATCTCCTTCGTCGGATTTTTCTTTAATAGTATATCACACCCGCGCGACATAATCAAATAAAAAAAAGAGTTTTGATAAATTTCGGAAAAATTTTGAAAACACCCGTTATTCTTGTTGACTTTTTCTCTTAAATGTAATAGAATAATTAGGCTATGTGAGGATGGCGGAATTGGCAGACGCGTACGTTTGAGGGGCGTATGGTTATACCGTGTGGGTTCAAGTCCCATTCTTCACACCATAAAAGAGTCTTCTTTTGTCTACCAAAAGAGGACTCTTTCAATGATATCCGTTCCTTATCGGAACGGGTGATATATGTTTCACATATGATATACCCTGCGGGTATGATATACGCCTGCGGCGTATGAAGGAAAGGATATCATATCATGTTGCGACGAAGGAGCAATATATCATGCCGCGTGCTGGCGCGGTATATCATACGGCGTAGCCGTATATCATTGATTTTTTCGTGTTTTCTGGTATAATTTGGTTAGTTATTTTTCCAGAGGTAAGTAAATATGTCCGATAATAAACTGCTCGATCTTTCTTTTGAATTCGCCGTCGCTGTCGTAAACCTTGCAGACAGCATTAAAACGCCAAAAAGCTCATATATGATAGATCAATTTGCACGCGCGGGAACATCGATCGGCGCTAATATTCACGAAGCACAATATGCACACAGTAAAGCGGATTTTATCTCTAAACTCGAAATTGCCCTTAAAGAATCAAACGAAACAAGTTATTGGCTGAAGTTAATGTTTGAAACCGGAAGGATTGATGAAGAACAGTACAAAAGCACCGTAAAAATCTGCGGCAATATTCGCAGACTTCTGATTGCCTCATGTTCCACCGCGAAAGGAATCCCCCAAAATGATCAATAACGTTTCGTCGCACTACGACGCATTGATTGACGAAAACAACGATCCTGTTTTTGATCCCGAGCCGTTAAAAATATACATGGATCGTTGGGACGGCGCCGATTTCCTTGATTTGATGAACTTAAACGTCAATAAGTCGGTCCTTGAGATAGGCGTTGGGACCGGCAGACTGGCAATACGTACCGCTCCTCTTTGCAGAACATTTACAGGAATTGATATATCAGAAAAAACTGTTGGAAAAGCAAAACAAAACTTAAAAAGATTCAGCAACGTTACATTGATTCACGGGGATTTCTACACGTTTGATTTTTCCGAAAAATATGATGTGATCTATTCCTCATTAACTTTCATGCATTTTAATAACAAAGCCGATACGATCGCAAAGATCTATTCGTTGCTTGCTCCAAACGGATCCTTTGTTCTATCGATCGATAAAAGCAGGAATAAGTATATTGAGTGTAACGGCAGAACCGTCGAGATATATCCGGATGATCCGGATGCAACAAAAACATACATACGGAATGCAGGATTTGTTATTCAAAGCATAATAGAAACGGAAGCCGCTTATTTGTTCTCAGCAAAAAAATGATTTCCGGGTATACTTTTCGCGTATTTTACCTTGATTTCTTGCTTTTTGGTGAAACTTTTACAACAAAAAAGCGTCTTTCGTATTTAAGCGAAAGGCGCTTTTTTAATTATTTACCTTTACTTATTATACCGTAATTCAGCCAAATAAGTAAAGGAGAAAGGATATTTTCCCCGAAAAAAGTAAAGTTTTCTTTCCTTTAGTATCTTATACGTTGGCAGGGAAAGTTGTTTTAAGGGCTTCGAGGTAGGCATCCTCTCCTACGGTTAACGCCGTAAATCTTCCGTTTTCATAATCGAATACGCTGACGGAAGCGTTCGCAACCCACGGCACGTCTTTCATTCCATCCGTTCCCTCGCCCGCGGCAAGGCAAAAAACGGCGCGTAT
>JAFTDZ010000143.1 GCA_017453885.1 Clostridia bacterium | reverse complement strand
TTCTTCGTTATAGTAGTTATTCCTTCGCTTCTTATAGTGGCATACTTTGCCGTTAACCTTATTCTTACGGTAAGGAAGGCGAAGAACGAGGATAACAAGGAAAAAGCGGTTGACGAAAAGGAAAGAATGCGTCAGGAGTTGTTGAAGGAACTTATGGCTGAAGGGAAGATAACCGCGGAGGACGTTCCCTCGGATGCCGATGCGCCTGCTGAAGAATCTTCGCCCGAACCGGCTGACGGAAACGATAGTGAATGAATTGCATCTTACGATGCATGAATTGCGACGTAGCCGCATGAATTGACCTTCGGTCGTGAATTGCAACTTCGTTGCGTTTCGGATTAAGTTATTATATAATAATGTTTTGACAACAAGGCTAATCTATGGAAACAAACGCTACCGATAACATATTAGTTGATCTATCAAAGAAATTTGCGGTCGATATAATCAATATTTGCGATACTGCAAGAAAAAGAGGTAAAGCGATTGCCGTTATAGATCAATTACTTCGTAGCGGTACGAGTATAGGCGCAAATATTCACGAGGCGAATTACGCGTCGAGTAAAGCGGATTTTATAAATAAGTTTCATATTTCGTTGAAAGAAACTTACGAAACCGCTTACTGGTTAGACGTATTCTGCAAGGCCGAAATAATAAGCGCGCAGGAATATAATTATTTGTTTAATGCTTGCAGTAAAATAAGAAAACTGCTTACCGTTTCTATCACTACGGCTAAAGGTTCAGCCGCTAACAAATAATTATATAATAACGCTTTAATCCTTAATGTTTTCGAAAGAAAACAATTCACGACGGCGTAGCCGTCAATTCATGACGACGAAGTCGTCAATTCACGTTTACCAAAGGTAAACAATTCATTGTTACGGAGCGTAAGCGTAAATAACAAAAACAGGATAGTATATAATGGCGGAATTTGCTAAATATTATGTCGAATTTCTTTGGGCATTGCTGAAAAACCTTTGGAAATTCGTTAAAACCATAGCGCTTGCTGTATATGATTTGATAGTGGGCGACGCGATAGGATACGTGAAAGACCTCTCCCAAGTGGTGGGGACTTTTGACGTGTTAGGTTGGATATGCCTTATTTTCGCCTCTATTCTGCATATCGTTCTCGCGTTCTTTATAGTTTACCGCCTCGTTCAACTTGTAAGGCGATATTTTATTTTCCGCAGTACCGAGATAGAAAAGGACAAACTGCTTGAAGAAATAGCGAGATTGCGTGAGCAGAGCGAAAGGCTTATCAAGGAGAAAAACCATATTTTCTCCCTCAAAGTCGGCGCGAAAACTACCGACGGGCTTGAGGAAGACGAAGTTGCCGCTTCGAGCGTGCCCGCCGCTACCGTCGGCGATACTTCCGCCGCGAAAAAGGTCGTTGACAGCAGATTTACCAAACTTATCAATCTTGACGAGAAGTATGCGGAATATCCGAACACGATCTATATGACGGATAAGGATATGCTTTCGCTTAAGGATATTGTTAAGCGGTTTGTGAATTTCGCCTCGTCGCAGATGCGCCTTTACTACACCGAGGACACTATAAGGCTGTTTTTTGCGGGCCTTGCCACCTCGAAGATAATCATTCTGGAAGGTATTTCCGGTACAGGTAAAACGAGTTTGCCTTACGCAATGGGCAAATTTTTCAACAACAACACGAGCATAGTTTCGGTACAGCCTTCCTGGCGTGACCGCGCGGAACTTCTCGGTTACTTCAACGAATTTACCAAAAAATTCAACGAAACCGACTTTTTAAGTGCGCTTTACGAGGCGACGCTTCGCGAGGATCCGAATTTCATCGTTCTCGACGAAATGAACCTCGCCCGTATAGAATATTACTTTGCGGATTTCCTTTCCATAATGGAAATGCCGGACGTTGCCGAATGGAAAATAGACCTTATCGCCGCGCCCGCGCCTTCCGATCCGCAGAACATAGTTTACGGTAAATTGCTCGTTCCTCAGAACGTTTGGTTTATCGGAACGGCAAACAACGACGATTCTACCTTTACCATTACCGACAAGGTTTACGACCGCGCCGTGGCTATTGCCCTTAACCAGAAGGCAGACTATTTCGACGCGCCGATAACCGACAGTTACAACTGCACCGCGGAGTATCTGCAACTGCTTTTCGATAAAGCGCACAACGAATTTTCCATTTCGGAAAACAGTTTCCGCCTTATAAAAGAGTTGGATGAATTCATTCAGCAGAACTTCAAGATCAGTTTCGGTAACCGTATCATGAAGCAATTCCGCCTTTTCGTGCCGGTTTACATGGCGTGCGGCGGAACGGAAACGGACGGTATAGACTTTATCGTTACCACTAAGATTTTGAGAAAATTCACTTCGCTCAATCTGCCGTTCCTTATAAAAGAAATGCAGGCGTTGCTTGCGTTTTTCGATAAAAAATTCGGCAAGGGCAAAATGAAAATGTCCACCGAATTTATCAAGGAACTGCAAAAGATAAGTTAAGTTTTGTAGCATGGAAAAAGTTTATCTTCACGATTTCGTGGAAAAAATGCGCCTTGACAACAGCGAACTTTGCGAAAGGTTTTGTCACGCGCTACGCGCGGGCCGCAACAAGACCTATCACAATGTCGTTTCCGAAGCGATAACGCTTGACGACAGTTGGATTTTAACGTTGGAAAGCGCGCTTTTTTCAGTTGAAAAAATCGTTAAAAATCCCAGAAAATTTATAATTGACGAGGAGATACTCGTTGACGTTGCGAAGGCGCGCCGCACTACTTCAAAAACGGTGCGGCATCTTTCGTCTAACTCGCAATACGTTCAGAATATCACGGAAGAAGGGGAAGTCCGCCCGAAAAAATTACTCACCACGGAAATGGACGAAGATCTTGCCATTTACGAAAACAGGTTTGTATGCGCTCTCGTGCAGAGGCTTATCCCGTTTGTTGAAACGAGATATAACGATATAGTAAGCCGACAGAATTCTTTCGATCAGACGGGCGTCGGAATGATCTCCAACTTCCGCTACGGCAAGAACGAGGTAGAAGTAAAACTCAACGTAAAAGTCAAGGAAGAACCGCGGAATCAGGTCTTACTCGAAAAGAACAACGAACTTATCGAAAAGATTCGCCAACTTCGCAAGCGGCTTAAAATTCTTTTGAACACAGAATTTATCCGTACTTTAAGCGGCAAAAAGCCCGTTCACCCGCCGATAATGAAAACGAATCTTATCAAGATGAACGTCGATTATAACAACTGTTATAAACTTTGGCTTTATATTTCGTCTTACACTTATGTCGGTTTCAGCGTCAATTACCAGGAAAAGAGCCTGCCGCTCGACGGGGATTATTACGACGACCTGACCGTTATAGCCGCTATAAGCGTTCAATCGCTCGTACAAAATAATTTGCTGAACAAGAGGACTTACGAAAACATACCGTTCAAGAAAATGAAGGAAAAGGACTTCAAACTTCTCACGCAGTATAAATTCGAACCGACCTTTGAAGCAGACAATAGCAAACCGAGCGAAGATATAGTTAACGAGTATTATTTCAAGCGTATGCGAGACGAACTCGTCCGCGCGACTAAACGCAACGAGTACCTTGACGAAAAGGAATTGAAAACTTCTTTCGCAAGATTTTGCAGGGGAATTGCAAAAATCAACGAAGAGATGTATAAAGACGTAATTACGTCTCAACTTCCCAAAACAAAAGGCAAATTGAAAAAAACTCCGCTCCAGAAAAAGGAGGAAGCGGTTTCACGGCAGAAGGAATATCTTAAACGATACAGGCAACTTTCGCTTATAAAGAGAGAAGAACTTGAAAAGATACTTCGCCTCGAGGCGAGGGAACTTCTAAAACTCGAAAAACTTCAGGAAGCGCTCGACAAGGAACGCGGACGTCAAAAGAACAAGCGTCTTGCGGAGAAAAAGCAAAAGGAACGCCTTGAAAAGATAAGCAATAAAAAGGTGATCGCCGAGACCAACGCCAAGGAGTACGAGCAGGAGATTCGCGACAGGGAAGCCGCTCGCATCGCCGCGATAGAGGAAGAAAAACGCCTGAAGAAAGAGGCGGCGATTCGAAAGAGAGAACTCAAGAAACTCGAAGAGTTGAAGGAAAAATACGATGGAGAAAACAAGTAGCGAACAATCGCCGAAGAAGATCCGTTCGGCAATCAGTTTCGCGATTTCCGCGATACTTTTTATCGTTGCGCTCGTCGTGTTTTTCCTCGCTCTACAGGCGAAAAAGGAGAACAGACCAATAACCGTTTTCGGCAGATTTTTTTCGATAGTCGTTACGGATTCAATGGAGCCGGAGATAAAAGTCGGGGATCTTATCGTCGTGAAAATTACCGATATGAACGAGGTAAAAGTCGGGGATAACGCGGTATTTATCAATCTTTCGGATGAAAAGATAAAAGGCGAACGCGTCGTTCACGAAGTGATAGAGATCGGAACGGACGAAAAGGGGCTTTATTTTATAACGAAAGGTATCAATAACCTTATAGAGGATAAGGACAGAGTTTACGCGGATAATTTCGTGGGGGTAGAAGTCGGGCATTCCACTTTCTGGGGTAAGTTTTTCGGGTTCTTTACGAGAATAGAAAACCTTATTCTGCTGGTAGTTCTGCTTTTCGCTATTCCGTTCGCCGTTAAACAGATAAAAAAGATAATAGTTTATTCTAAAGAGGCCGCCGTTGAAACTGCCGCCGAAGAAAAGGCGGAACCCTGCGGGGAATCAATTTCCACCGACAACGACCGGAATGATGAAAACGAATAAACCGACCGCCGCTCGCTTTATCCAAGCGGCGGTTTTGTATAAAAAAAGAACATATTTGCACAAAAAGCCTTAATAATATAACTATCGTTGCCAAATTTATTATTTAGTTCTAAAATAAAGACGAAAAAAATAAATTATAAAAGCAAGGAGAAATAAGATCATGGATTATAAGAACACTTTAATGTGGAAAGAGATCGGCGAAACGGCAAGGAACTTCCGCGAAATTTCAGCGGCTAACGAAAAAGTCATGGCTGAAACCGTAAAGGCGATAAAGGCTTCCGGCGCGACGAATTTCGTGCTTGCCGGCAGAGGGACCAGCGACCACGCGCTTATGTATTTCAAATACGTTCTCGAGGAAAAAACCGAGTACACCGCAAGTTATGCCGCTCCGAGTATCGTTACCATATTCAACGGCAAACTCAATTATAAACACAGCGTTGTGATAGGGTGTTCGCAGAGCGGAAAGGCTGCCGACGCGCTCGCCGTTCTCGAAAAGGCAAATAAAGACGGCGCCGTTACCGTAGCGATAACCAACGACGAAAACAGCCCTATGGCTAAAACCGCAAAATATCATCTGTTCTGCAACTGCGGTCTTGAAAGCAGCGTTGCGGCAACCAAAACATTCAGCGCGCAACTCTATCTGGCGCTCTGGCTTGCGAACGAACTTGCCGGCGACAAGGCAGAGATAGCAAAACTTCATAATTACTATAAAAATATCGACGAACTGTTCCCGACGATCAGCGAACTTACCGATAAATATTCCGCTAAATATAAGGATACATTCAGCGGGTTCGTTCTCTCCAGGGGCATTACTTACGCTATCGCGAACGAGCAGACGCTCAAACTTCAGGAAACCTGCTATATTCAGATGAAGGGCTACGCGGGCAGCGATTTTTATCACGGCCCTATGGCAATGGTAAACGAAAAGACGCCCGTTCTCATATATTGCGCGCACAATACCGACGCGGAAACGAGCGAGAGGCTTATGCGTGAAGATCAATCTCAATGCGTCGATAAAATGCTCTCTCTCGGCGCGCCCGTCCTCGTTATTACCGACGATAAATATATCGCCGATAAATATGCGGCTTCGGCAGACGTGGCGTATATTCCCGCCGAGGGCGGCGACAGATTTACGGTGTTCTCGTTCGCGTTGTTCGCGCAGATGCTTGCCTGCAAGATAAGCGTGGCGATAGGCAACAATCCGGATGCGCCCCGCGCCCTCAAGAAAATAACAATTACCAAATAAAAAACCGAACAAATCGAAAAAGGCAGGCCGAGCGCCTGCCTTTCACTTTGCCGTTTAATTTTCGTAACTCTTCGCTATCTTAAGAATTTTTTCCGCCAAAGTTTTCAGCGTTCCTTCACCGAAGGGGTAGGGCACGCCCGCTTCTTTTACAAGTTCGCTGAACAACTTCGTTCCGCCGGCCCTTACGAATGTTATATAACGCTTGAGCGCCTCGTCGTAATTTTCGGTCATCAAAACGAGGAAACCGAGCGAAACCGTCTGCGCGAGGCAGTAATCTATATAATAGAAGGGGCTTTCGTAAATATGCATCTGATACTGCCAGCGGGTACCTTTTTCGAGATAGGGGATACCGTCGAAATTCATATACGGGCGGTATTTCTTTTCAAGGTCAAGGTAAACCTTTTTTCTCTCGTCGGGCGAAAGATCGGGGTTTTCGTAAATGATGTGCTGAAATTCATCTACGATAACTCCGTAAGGGATAAAGCAAATACTGCTCAAAAGGTGAGATTTGCAATAATCCTTCGGCTTGTCGAAGAATTTATCCATATACTTTTCACAGAAAAACTCCATGCTCATGCTGTGGCATTCCGCCGTTTCCATTCCGCCAACGTCAAGTTCGAAGTCGCCCTCGTCAAAACTCTTTTTCGCGGCGAACGCGTGGCCGAATTCATGGGTTATTACGTCAATATCTCCCGCCGTACCGTTGAAGTTCGCGAGTATGAAAGGCTGTTTGTAAAGGGCGAAACCGGTGCAGTAACCGCCGCCCCATTTTCCGTCGCGCGCCTCTACGTCAAACGCTTCGTTTTCCCGCATGGAACGCATAAAATCGCCTATTTCGGGGTTCATTTCGTCGTACATTTTCTGCGCGTTTTCAAATATACCTTTCGCGTCGTCCTTCGGGCGCGGATTTCCGCCCTTTATATAAACGGCGTCGTCGTAATATTTCATCTCGTCTATACCGAGGTCTTTCGCAACGCCGCGCTTGAGTTCGCAAACTACGGGAACGAGGTCGGCAAGCACGTTTTTGCGGAAATTTTCCACCATTTCTCTGTCGTAATCGATGCGATTCATTCTGTAATAACCGAGTTCCACAAAGTTTTTGTAACCGAGTTTTCTCGCTATGGCGGTTCTTATTTTGACAAGCCTGTCGTAAATATCGTCGAGCGTGGCGCTGTTTTTCTCAAGCGCCTTGCCTATCGCGCAGGCGGCTTCCTTTCTTGTATCTCTGTTCTCGTCCTCAAGGTATCCGCGAACGACCGATAGGGGAAGCGTTTTTCCTTGCCACTCCACGCCGAGTTCGGACATAAATCTCGAATATTCCGTAACTATGGCGTTTTCGGTCTGGCACTCTTTTTCCACAGAGGGGTTATATGCCTTTTTTGCCGTTTCGTAATTTTTATAAAAAATAGGGTTTATCCTCTTTTCTATCTCGCCGCGAAAAGGAGAGGATAACATCACTTCTCCGTATTTTACCATAACTTCCGAGGCGATGGGAGAAACGTTGTCGTAATAATCTACCTCGTCATTATAAAATTTGTCTTTCGTGTTGAGCGTAAAGCGGCAGTTGGCGAGGGAACTTGCAGTAGAATATTTCATCAACTCTCCGCGGAAAATTTCTCTCGCGGAAAGGACTTCGTCCGCATTTTCAGCATTCCGCGCCGAATCTTCAAAAACGGCTAACGCTTTCTTCAAGTTTTCGATGTCGTATCTTTCATAAGGTATTTCGCGTACTTTCATATTAACTCCTTTAACGTATTGTTTTTACTTTGTTATTTTATCAATTAAACGCGCCCGTGTCAAGCAAAGTTAAAGTAAACTAACCGAATTATTCTACATAAACGGAAACAAATTGGAAAACTTAACGGAAAACGGCAATAAAACAGTTGACACCCACGATTAAATTTGTTAATATATATTTGTATTTTTCAAAAGGGAAGTTTTTACCGATGAAGATAGCGACCGAAGCGTACCGTATAGTTGGTTTCCGTTTCACCGCAAAGATGTTTGCGGGCTGTTCTATCGCACTATAATTCTGTATCCGCGCGTCGGCATACGGAATTTTTTATTTCCCGAGGTAAAACTGAAAGCAATATTTTGATTAAATGCCTCAAGAGGCATAATGGAGGTTTTATAATGAAAAAACTACTCACTTTAGCGCTTGCCGTTTTGTTAGCGGTCGGCGTAACAACGTTCGTGGCGAATTTTTCCGTTGCGAAGGCCGATGAAAAAGTTGAACCCGCAACGCCTGTAGCGGTTGCGAAAGAAAATATTAAAGTCGGCTTTATTTTCCTTCACGACGAAAGTTCCACTTACGACCTCAACTTCATCGAAGCGGCAAGGGCTGCTGCTAAATCTATCGGTTTGAACGATAACCAGGTTATTTTGAGAACCAACGTTGAGGAAGGCGACGCTTGTTATGACACCGCCGCGGAACTTGCAGATCAGGGTTGTAACGTTATATTTGCGGACAGTTTCGGTCATGAATCCTATATGATCAAAGCCGCGAAAGAATATACTAACGTTCAATTCTATCACGCTACCGGTACGAGAGCGCATACCGAAAACGTCGCTAACTATCACAATGCATTTGCCGCTATTTACGAAGGTCGTTACCTCGCCGGTATAGCCGCAGGTATGAAACTCAACGAGATGATCGCCGCCGAAAAATTTACTGCTGCCGAAGCGAAAATGGGTTACGTAGGCGCTTTCCCGTACGCTGAAGTCGTTTCCGGTTACACCTCTTTCTATCTCGGCGCTAAATCCGTTTGCCCGACCGTTACCATGGAAGTAAGGTACACCAACAGTTGGTACGATCTTAACGCTGAAAAGGCTACCGCCGAAGCGCTTATTGCAAACGGTTGCAAACTTATAAGCCAGCATGCCGACTCTCTCGGCGCACCCTCCGCTTGCGAAGAAAAGAAGGTTCCGAACGTTTCCTATAACGGAAGCACCAAGGCTACGGGCCCCAACACCTATATCGTTTCTTCTAAGATAAATTGGGAGCCTTATATGAAAATGATAATTCAGGCTTCTATAGACGGAACCGCCATTCCTTACGATTGGACGGGTACTATCGCTACCGGTTCCGTACAGATACTTGAACTCAACAATGCCGTTGCCGCAGAAGGCACGCAGGCCGCTATCGACGCTGCCATCGAAAAATTCGAAGCCGGCACGCTCCATGTTTTCGATACCAGCAAGTTCACGGTAAAAGGCGAAACTCTTACGTCCTATCTTGCCGACGTTGACGATCTCGGTGATTTCGTAGGCGAAACCGAAGTTATAAAAGACGGTTATTTCCACGAATCCGAATTCCGTTCCGCTCCTTATTTCGATTTGAGAATCGACGGTATAACGGAAGTTACCGATACTCCCCAAAACGAAAGTAAAGGTTGCGGCGGTATCGTTGGCGCTCCTGCTGTATTCGGCTTGATCGCTCTCGGTTTCGTTGCTTTGAACAAAAAGAGAAATATCAGATAATTTCTTAAGTTTTTAATAGGTGTAAGGCGGGGTGATTTGGCTCCGCCTTACATAATTTTATTTTATTCACTTTATCACGGAGGTTACGGCATGGAAAACACCGTAGCGTTAAGAACTACGGGCATCACTAAAAAGTTCGGACCCGTAGTTGCAAATTCCAACGTTGATTTCACGCTTTACAAAGGGGAAATACTCGCCCTGCTCGGCGAGAACGGAAGCGGAAAGACCACGCTTATGAATATGATTTCAGGCATTTATTTCCCCGATGAAGGTCAGATATTCGTAAACGGTAACGAAGTTGTTATTCGTTCTCCGCACGATGCCTTCAAATACGGAATCGGTATGATTCACCAACACTTCAAGTTGATCGACGTTTTTACCGCCGCGCAGAACATTGTGCTCGGCGTAAAAGAAAAATACAATATTAAATCCGCAAACGTCGCTGTTTCCGAAATAGCGGATAAATACGGATTTATTATCAATCCGAAAAAGAAAATACACGAGATGTCGGTTTCCGAAAAACAGACGGTGGAGATCATCAAAGTATTATACCGCGGCGCGGATATACTTATTCTCGACGAGCCTACCGCCGTTCTTACCCCGCAGGAAACGGAAAAACTTTTCAGCGTGCTGCGCAAGATGAAGGAAGACGGCAAATCGATAATTATAATAACGCATAAACTCAATGAAGTTATGGCGATTTCCGATAGGGTTGCCGTTTTGAGAAAGGGTGAATCCGTCGGCGCGGTAGTTACCGCGGAAACAAATCAAACACAACTTACCGAAATGATGGTGGGGGAGAAGGTTTCTTTGAATATCGACAGAAGCGATCCCGTAAACCCGACCGACAGAATTATAGTTAAAAGCCTTAACGCAAAAACCAAAGACGGAATAAGTCTGTTAAACGATGTTTCTTTCACGGCAAGATCCGGTGAAATACTCGGTATAGCGGGTATTGCGGGCAGCGGGCAAAAAGAACTTCTCGAGGCGATAGCGGGCTTACAACACCTTAATTCCGGTGAAATAACATATATCGATCCCGATTCGGGCGAAAACGTAAATTTACGCGATAAAACGCCCGTTCAGATAAGGGATCTCGGCGTAAGGTTATCGTTCGTGCCGGAAGACAGGCTCGGTATGGGGCTTGTCGGCAACATGGATATAGTCGATAACATGATGCTCCGCAGTTATAATAAAGACGGCGTAGTATTTCTCGACAGACATAAACCGAAAGATCTTGCAGATAAAATAATTCACGAGTTAAGCGTCGTAACGCCGAGCGTTCACACGCAAGTGCGCAGACTTTCCGGCGGTAACGTACAAAAAGTTCTCGTCGGCAGGGAAATAGCCGCGGCGCCTAAAGTTCTTATGGCGGCATACCCGGTCAGGGGGTTGGACGTAAACTCCTCGTATCTTATTTACAATTTGCTCAACGAACAAAAAAGGAACGGCGTTGCCGTGATATTTGTCGGCGAAGATCTGGATGTTTTACTCGGACTTTGCGACAGGATACTCGTTATATGCGATGGCACCGTAACCGGCCTCGTTGACGGCAGAACGGCGAATAAAGAAGAGATAGGCCTTATGATGATGCATCACAATCTTAATGAAGCCGTGGAGGTGGTTTGATGGGTTTTATAGATCATAAAGAAAAGACCGTCAGAGAGCCGTTGTTTCAGATAATCAAGAGGGACAAAGACGCCATAAAACTGTGGAAGGCTATTCTTATAAGGGCTATAGCGATCTTCGGCGCGTTTATCGTGATAAGTATCCTCGCCTGGACGATGATGAAGATTGATCCCATAACTTTTATAAGTAAAATGTTTGACGGCGTATTCGGATTCAGCACTTCGTCAAACAGAAGAATATGGATCACTGTCAGGAACCTTGCAATTTTGCTTTGTTTCGCCGTCGCGCTTGCGCCTGCATTCAAAATGAAATTCTGGAATATAGGCGCCGAAGGTCAAGTGCTTATGGGCGGGCTTGCGTGCGCGGCATGCATGTATTATCTCGGCGGTGTTATTCCGGATGCGCTCGTTTGGGTAATAATGATCGTTGCGGGTATTCTTACAGGTATAATTTGGGCTGTTATTCCCGCAATTTTCAAGGCATTTTGGAATACCAACGAAACGCTTTTTACCTTGATGATGAATTACGTTGCTATTCAACTTGTGAAATTTTTTACCGATATATGGGTGAAAGACGGTTCCGGAACGCTTACTACAAGGCACTTACACAATATTAAATTGCCTGAGATAGGCAACGCGTATTTATTGCCCGTTATCGTCGTAGCGACCTTGACGATATTGATGTTCGTTTATCTTAAATACAGCAAACACGGATACGAACTTTCGGTGGTTGGCGAAAGCGAAAACACGGCTAAATACATAGGCGTAAACGTAAAAAAAGTAATCATCAGAACAATGGCGCTGTCGGGCGCGATATGCGGCATTGCGGGTATTCTGCTTGTCGGCGGGATAAACGGAACGGTAAACACTTCTACCGCAGGCGGGCAAGGCTTTACCGGAATAATTGTTGCGTGGCTCGGTAAATTCAATCCGATTTATATGGTATTGACGGCTTTCCTGCTCGTTTTCCTCAATAGGGGTACCGTGGCGCTAAACCTTACGAACAACGCATTTTCGAATATAATTACGGGTATAGTGATTTTCATAGTTCTCGGTTGCGAATTCTTTATCGTTTACAAGATAAAATTGCACAAAAAGAGCAAACACGATAGCACGAAGAGCAACAACTTTATTTCAGATAAAAGCGCCGTAACGGATGCGCAAAAGGAGGAAACGTAATGAGACTCGTTCAATTTATTTCTCAAGCATTCAGATTCAGTATGGTTTTCCTTTACGGATCCACCGGTGAAATAATAACGGAAAAAACGGGGCATTTGAATTTAGGTACTCCCGGCGTAATGTGTATAGGAGCGGCCGGCGGATGTCTCGGCGCATATATCTACGTTTCTAATACTGAAAACGTAGTATGGATTTTAGCCGTTTTGATTCCGTTTTTGTTCGCAGCCGTTTTTGCCGGTCTGATGGGGCTTTTATATAGTTTTCTTACCGTATCGTTACGCGCAAACCAAAACGTAACGGGGCTGATGATAACCACGTTCGGTGTAGGACTTGCCAATTTCATAAAATCAAAATTGGGTGTTTCGGTTGATAACGCAATAACGTCCTTGATGGGTTCGTTCAGGGCTCGTTTACCGTTTGCCGAAAGCATGGGATGGTTCGGACAGTTGTTTTTCTCTTACGGCATAATGGTTTACGTTGCTATAGTGATCGCCATTGCCACAGCATTGATATTGAATAAGACGAGAGCGGGGTTACATTTAAGGGCTGTGGGCGAAAGCCCCGCAACGGCAGACGCGGCAGGAATAAACGTTACCGCATATAAATACGTTGCTACTATAATCGGCAGCGCTATTTCCGGTCTCGGCGGGCTTTTTTACACACTTGACTTTAACGGCGCGTGGGATAGCGGACTTAACTCCACGCAAGCGCTCGGTTGGCTTGCGGTCGCGTTAGTAATTTTCGTTGTCTGGAAACCTAATTTTGCGATTTTCGGCTCGTTTATTTTCGGTGCGCTGTATTTATTGCCTAACTATATCAACTCTTCTTTCGCAATGAGGGATATAATTCAAATGCTTCCTTATGTTGTTACTATAGCGGTTTTGATAGTCACCAGCATAGCGGACAGTAAAAATACTCAACCGCCTGCAAGTTTGGGTTTGAATTATTTCAGAGAAGAGAGATAGCGGGTAAAAATACTTGATTTTATTTTGCGATGCGGTTATAATTATAACCGTGCGTATGCGGATGTGGCGGAATTGGCAGACGCGCCGGCCTTAGGAGCCGGTGTCTACGACGTGTGGGTTCGAGTCCCTTCATCCGCACCATTATATCATAAAAGTCGATTTATATCGGCTTTTTTATTGTATTCAGAAAACCCCCGGATAGTCCGGGGGTTCAAAAAAGGCTATGCCGATGCGGTTGAAATAAAAACTCCGTTTGTGTATAATAAGAATTGACCTGCCAGTCAAATAAAACACAAACGGAGGACATTGAAAATGAAT
>JAFTDZ010000142.1 GCA_017453885.1 Clostridia bacterium | reverse complement strand
TCGAGGCTAGCGGACGAATAATTTCCGCAAAGTTCTATAACCGCTTTTCCTTCAGGCGCTGTGAACTTTCCTTCAAACTTCATCTCTCCCGCAAAATAGGCGAAACCGTGTTCGGTAATACCGCCGACGGGAACATTATCGACCGGCTTTTCTATGCGGCGGCCGTTTACGGAAAAATACCCCTTTATATAAACCGGCTCTATCTCCGTATCGAAATACAGGCAGTTGCGAAGGCTTTCGGTCGCTTCCGGATCGAAAAGGGCGTAACGCACTTCCGGCCGCTGATAAAAATCAACGGCGTAGGTAAATTCGTTCGCGCCGGCTTTCACAAAATCCGTAATATCGCATTCGAGGAATTTCACGTCAAAACCGCTCTTGCGGAAAGTAACGGGTTTGCCGTTCACGCGATAGTCGCCACCCTTGTCCCACTCTTTTAGCAAGGTAAGGGGATATTTTCCGTCCGTTTCAAACTCGTATTTCACCCACAATTTACCCTTGTAACTCTCGCGGACGAGAGCGTAGAACACGTCGTAAACGTAGCGGGGAGCGGAATAATTTTTTCCGTCCGTACTTACCCTTATGTAATCTATCGTCAGGTTGTTTTCGCTGCAGGAAACAAACGAAAAATTATCGGTAATATCGATTTTATGCGTGATTTGCGGGGCTTTTTGCGTTTCGGCAAAGCCCTTTACCAAAAGAGCCGACGCCTGCGGGCGAAGGGTCAGCGATCCGCCGAGATCGGTAGTTTCGCCGCTTAATATATCCGCGGAAACGTACCTCGCGGGATAAGCGAACGTGACGGGACTATCCTTGATATTTACGGCATAGATATATTCGCACTTATCCGTTTTGCGGTGGGTAAATTCCACCCCGTCGCCATCTAAAACAACCGAACCGCCCGCCTTTATCTCCCCTATCGTAACGTTTGTTTTCCATAAAAGCGAGGCGCGCTTTCCGTCAACGAACGAGGGAACGCCGTCGAACAGATATAGTTTGCCGCCTTGCGACAGGTATTCGTCTATTATTTCCGCGGTGCCGCCGAAAACATTCGGGGAATACGGCACGATAACGAAGTCATATTCGCAGTTGCCGACAGTCAACGCCTTACCGTTTACTTTTCCGTATTTTTTCAAAAGTTTTTCGTCGGCGATATGATATTCGATATTCGCGTCCGAAAGCGTCTTCTGCAACTCGGCGAATTTTTCGTCGATCATCTTCGCGGCTTCTTCGTCAAACCGTTTGTATTTCAGATACACGCTCGTCATAGGAGAAATGACGACCGCCTTGACGTCTGTTTTGCCCTCTGCGAGCAGGTAGCCGAGGCGGGTGAAATATTCATTGAAGGACGGAAAATCGTTCCACCAGGTCATATGCTTGCTGAAGCACGGCGGGTGGTCGGTCTTTCCCTGCCCGGCAAGGCTGTAACTGTAAAGGTGGTGGCACATAAGGTTAACGCCGTGAACGTACTGCTTTTCCGCTATATGGCGAAGTTCGCGCGGGGTAACGTCGTAACCGGAACAGCCGAAAGTTTCGGTAAGCACCTGCTTTTTACCGAGTTGCGCCGCCACGGAACCTACCTGGCGGGCAGAGAGAACGGCGTCGTCGGTCTTTCCGAGATTGTCTATACCCGGTATCGTTTCGTACTCGTAAGACGGAGAGCAACCCGCGCAGCCCCACATCTGCGTAAAAAGTTTCGTCTCCTCAACGCTGTGCCCCGTGAAGCCGCACCCGTGCGAAACGCACCAGTCGTAAATACGTTTATAATAATTTTGCGTGTAAAGATCGTTCATCGCGGAATAGTAGCGCACGCGGAAAGGATAATCCTCCTCGCCGTCGAAGAACAAGTGGATAAGTCCGTCGCGAACGTCCTCGCCGTAGCGTTCCTTAAAGTAGCCGATAAGTTCCACCGTGTAAGGGGTGCCCCAACGGAAG
>JAFTDZ010000141.1 GCA_017453885.1 Clostridia bacterium | reverse complement strand
TACCAGCCGAGCATAAAACTCGAATACAACCTGCTGCCGTCGGCGCCTTCCCATATAAACTCGGTTTTTCTGCGCTCGCATTTTTTTTCGCCGCTCTGTAAAACCGTCCATTTTTCGTATCCCCTGCCGAAAAGAAGCGTATCTATCCCGAAGTTGTTGAATATCTGCGGAAGTTGGGATATGATTCCGAAATTATCCGGAGCGTAACCCGCCCTGTTTACATTGCCGAATTTCTTCGCAAGGGCAAGCCCCGTCTGTAAATTCCGTATGGTGGCCTCGCCGCTCGAATAATAAAAATCGTTCTGCAAGTACCACGGGCCGACAATAATATTGCCGGAGCGGATATACTTTTTAAGAATCCTTTCTCTTTCGGGGCGAACGGACAAATAGTCCTCGAGAACCACCGTCTGTTCGTCCAAATGAAAAACGTAATCGCCGTCCTTTTCAATTATATCGATAAGCGCGTCCATAAGGTGAACGAGCCGCGTCTTCATTACTTCGAGCGGCTGATACCATTCTCTGTCCCAATGGGTGTGCGAAACAACGTAATATCTGACCATCGTTTTCCTCGATAATGTGTGATTCAGGGGACTTATCCGTTAAGTGTGCCGTCCCACGTACTGACTTTGGAAACCTTCTTTTCTTCTTCCGCGAACCAGTGCGTCGTAACGCATTTCGCGTCGGTATAAAAATTGACGCCGTCCTTTCCGAGCGTATGGAGCGCGCCGAAAAACGACTTTTTATGTCCGGAGAACGGAAACACGCCCACGGGTACGGGAATACCCACGTTTATTCCCACCATACCGCCGTCGGTACGTTTTGCGAACTCTCTCGCATAATAACCGTTCTGCGTGAAAATTACCGAACCGTTCGCAAACGGGTTGCCGTTCATAACGCGTAAGCCTTCCTCGAAATCGGAAACGCGCTTTATGCAAAGAACGGGCCCGAAAATTTCCCTTTGCCCTACTACCATATCTTCGGTTACTTTATCGAGTACGGTCGGGCCGAGATAGAAGCCGTTTTCGTATCCTTCAACGGTAACGTTTCTCCCGTCGAGAACGCATTCGGCGCCGTCCGCAATACCCTTTTCGATACTCGCTATGATATTCTTTTTGTGTTCCGCGCTGTAAACGGGACCGAGTTTCGTGGTCTTATCGTAAGCGGGGCCTACCTTTATCTGAGAAGCGAGGTTTACTATCTCTTTGACTAATTCGTCCGCAATTTCGTTTTCGGCAACGACGACGGGCAGCGCCATACACCGCTCGCCCGCGCAACCGAACGCGGCGTTTATTATGCCTGCCGCGGTGCGTTTTATCGGCGCGTCTTTAAGAACGAGCGCGTGGTTTTTTGCCTCGCAAAGCGTCTGAACGCGCTTGCCGTATTTAGAAGCGTTTTCGTATATATACAAGCCGACCTTCGTGGAGCCCACGAAAGAAACGCCCTTTATCCTTTCGTCTTTGAGAAGCCCTTCCGTTTCCTGTCTGCTGCACGTAACTATATTCAGAACGCCGTCCGGCAGCCCCGCGCGCCTGTAAATATCCGCCATTTTAAGCGCGGTCATCGGAGTAGAACTCGACGCTTTTATAACGATTGTATTGCCGCAAGCGATACACATCGGCGCCATCCACCCCATGGGTATCATTGCGGGAAAATTGAACGGAACTATTCCGAGGAACACGCCGACGGGTTCCCTGTACATTACCGTATCGTATCCGTTTGACGCGTCCATAAGAGAATCGCCCATCATTAAAGAAGGCACCGATATCGCGTGTTCCGTCGCCTCTTTCGCCTTGAGAACGTCGCCCTTCGCCTCTTCCCATGCCTTTCCGTTTTCCGTCGCGACGCTCATAACAAGGTCGTCCATCTCCTCTTCGATAAGGCGCCTTACGTTATGAAGCACCTGCACTCTTTTGAGAACGGGCGTATTCTTCCACCCGGGGAAGGCTTTGCAGGCGGCTTCCACCGCAAGAGAAATTTCTTCCGCCGTACACTTCGGCGCCTTGGCTATCACTTCGCCGGTGCTCGGGTTGTAAACGTCGTAATAATCTTCCGTTTTCGACTCAACGTAACGGTTGTTAATAAACATACTTAATTTTTGCATAATTATCTATAAACTCCTTGAAAGGTTTATGCGAGAATATTCTTTCCGTCAATTGTCTGTCCGTATTTTGAAGTATATCGGCAAAATCCCTGTGGGCGTTAACGCTTATTGTTTTAAGCATATCGCGGCTTTCCTTTTGGCTTGCGCTCCTGTGTTCGGGGTAGCCCTTACCCATTTCGTCGGAAAAAAGTTTTTCGAAAATGTATTTGAGATTTATATCCGCAGCCCAACCGAAACCCTTGTTTAACGCGAGAGAAACGCAATTTCCGCCGTTGATTTGCGAAAAGAGCCACGCGTCGAGCGGCTCGGTTACAAGGCCGCAGAACACGCCCGGATACTGCATGGCGGAGATCAGAAACCCCTGCCCCGTTCCGCATCCGCCGACGACCAGATCCGCCGCGCCGGAATTGATGGCAACGCCCGCCATAAGCCCCGTGTGAATGTAAGTAAGTTCCGGTCCGTCGCCGTCTGCCGACATACCTACGTTGAACGTTTCGTGACCGAACCCTTTGAGCGCATCGAGAATTTTACCGTTTTTATCTCTTGAAGAAACTTCGTTTATAACCGCTATCCTCATATATTTTACTTCCTTTTTATTTTTCTTTCAATACTTTTGATCGCCTTTTCCGCGATTTTTTCGGCGGTGAGGCCAAAGCGTGACTGAAGATAATCCTGCGAACCGACTTCTCCGAAACTTTCCTCCACGCCCACTCTCTCCACGGGTACGGGGAAATTTTCGGAAACCGCCTCGCACACGGCGCTTCCGAGCCCGCCGATAACGTTGTGATTTTCCGCCGTGACCAACGCGCCGCACTTTTCAGCCTCCGTTATTACGGCTTTTTTGTCAAGCGGCTTTATCGTGTGCATATCGTAAACGGCGGCGGAAACCCCCTTTTTCGCGAGAATTTCCCTCGCTTTGAGCGCTTCGTACACCATTATTCCGCAGGCGAAAATACACACGTCGCAGCCATCGGCAAGTTTGTTTGCCTTGCCTATTTCAAAGGTTGCGTCGTCGCAGTAGATTCTGACGGTCTTTCTTCTCGAAGTTCTCAAATAAAACAAACCGTAATTATCCGCCATATACTTGACTGCCGATTTGTACATCGATGAATCGGCGGGTTCAACTATAGTGGCGTTCGGAATCAATCGCATCAGCCCGAGATCCTCAAACGGCATATGCGTTCCGCCGTTCGTGGCGGCCGTCACGCCCGGATCGGCGCCTATTATCTTTACGTTCAAATTCTGATAAGCGCAGGAAATAAATATCTGATCGAAAACCCTGCGCGTTGCAAAAACGCCGAACGCGTGAAAAAAAGGAATAAGCCCCACGGCGGACATCCCCGCGCAAAGCCCGACGGCATGCGCTTCCATTATGCCGCAGTTTATGCTCCTTTCCGGGAAAGCCTTATAAAAAGGCCCCGTTCCCACAGAGTGACTGACGTCGGCGTCAACCACCATTATTTTCGCGTTTTCGGCGGCTTCCGCCATTAAAGCGGAACAGTATGCCTGCCGCATTTCAACGGCGTCGGTAACGAATTTATCAGCGAGAATACCCATATCTTTCCTCCAAACGTCTGTCTATCTCCGCAATGGCGGAGTCAGCAAGTTCTTCCGTTACCGGCATATAGTGGTTAAAACCGGGTATTTCGGCAAAGTTACAGCCGTGTCCCTTTTCCGTGTTACAGATCAAAACAGCGGGTTTTTGCGTGTTTTCGGCGGCTTTTAATGATTTATATATATCTGTTACGTCGTGCCCGTCAACTTCACGGGCGTCGAGCCCGAACGCTTGGAATTTCTCTTTCAGACTGAACGGATCGCATATATCCGCGGTGTATCCGTCAAGTTGGCGGCGGTTGTTGTCTATTATTGTTATAAGATTTTTCACGTTCCTATGCGCGATGAACTGAAACGCTTCCCAGTTCTGCCCCTCCTGCAACTCCCCGTCGCCGAGAACGGCGTAAACTCTGCCGCCGATACCGCGAAGGGTTTTGCCGTAAGCGACGCCCGCGGCGAGCGAAAGCCCCTGCCCCAAAGAGCCGGTACTTATATCGATGCCGACTGTTTTAAGCCTGTCGCAATGGCTGGGAAGATTCGTTCCTCCCCTGTTCAGCGTGAAAAGTTCTTCCTTTTTGAAATATCCCTTCAAAGCGAGCGTAGCGTAAAGCGCCGGCCCGCAATGCCCTTTTGACATCACGAGCCAATCGCGGGATTCATCGTGCGGCTTCTTCGGATCGATATTCATGATATCCGTATATAGTACGGCGAGAATATCGCTTACGGACATACAGCCGCCTATATGCCCCGACCCTATCGAGGCGAGCGAACGAATGCACAGTTTTCTTATTTCGGCAGCGGCAAGCGCCGTCGTTTTTTCGTTGAACTCACACTGTTTCTTCGTTGATTCCGCTTTCATAATTCTGCCGTTTTTCTTCCATATAAGTCGGAATGGGAACGTCCCACCAACCGAAGGCCTCACCGCCGGAATACGGATATTCAGCCGAAACTTTAACGTGTATAAGCGTGGGGCCGTCGTGCGAAATTGCCTGTTTTATCGCGTTTTCGAGGGTTTTTTCGTCATCGGCGCGATATGCGTTCACTCCGAAAGCCTGCGCTATCGCCTTAAAATCGGGCGTGTATCTCTCTCCGTCCTTTTCAAAGTCGTTGCCGAAAACGCCGTCTTTGCCGAGCACGTCGTACTGCAGATCTTTTATAGCCATCCACCCGCTGTTATCCGCGAGAATGATTATGACGGGAATATTGTATTGCGCCGCCGTGGAAAGTTCTTGCAGGATCATCATAAAATCCCCGTCGCCCACAAGAGCGACGACCGTTCTGTCCGGCGCGGCGAGTTTTGCGCCCATTGCCGCGGGAACGGCCCACCCCATTGTGGAAAAGCCGCCGGTCGTAAGGTTACAGTAAGGAACTTTATAGCAATATTCCTGAAACAGTTGAGCCTGCGTGTTGCCCGAAGAAGTGGAAATGATCGCGTCGTCCGGCAAAACTTTACCCATAACGCCGATAATTCGGGAAATAGTGAACTCGTCAGACTCCTCGTTCCGCTTGTTTCGCACGTATTCGAACCACTCCGCGCGAAGGCGTTTTATCTCGCCGAGATATTCCGCGTTTATACTGAAACCGCGGTCTTTCGAGAGAACTTTTTGAACGAAGTTTTTTGCGTCGGCAATAATGCCTACGTCCGCCGGGTAGTTTTTGCCTATTTCGTGCGCGTCTATATCGACGTGTATCAGTTTCGTGTCGGGAAAATCGAACGCGACTCCTTTACGATAAGAACAGGTCGACTCGTCTGCAAACCTCGCGCCGAGGGCGAGGATAACGTCCGCTTTTCTACTTATTTCAAGCCCTATTTTAGTGCCTTTGGACCCCGTATGGAAACAATACTGATCGTGCGTTTCTTTGACCGTTCCTTTAGCGGCAAGCGTGGTTATGATAGCCGCGCCCCACTTTTCAGCAAGTTCGGTGATAAGTTCGCCGGCTTTCGCGCGCATTGCGCCGCCGCCCACGAAGATCACCGGCCTTTTTGCCGTTTTCATCAGTTTTACCGCCCTTTCCACGGATTCTTCGTCCGCACCGGGTAAAGCGGAGTAATTCTGCTCGCCCGTAAAATTGACCTTATCGGCAGACTGCGACTGTACGTCCATAGGCAGCGCGACCGCGCACGGGCCTTTTCTGCCGCCCATCATTTCTTTGAACGCATTGTTGAGTATCCGAGGAAGTTGATCCGCGCTTTCGGCCCGCCAACAACGTTTGGTAAGCGGCTCTATACTGCGCGATATGTTGCTGTCGTGGTAACGTTCTATCTCCTGCAATACGCCTACTCCGCTCATGTTGGTGTGCGCGTCACCGCAAAAAGCGATAAACGGCGTGGAATCCGCATAAGCGGTACCTAAACCTATGCTTAAATTAAGCGTTCCGGGGCCTATGGAAGCAAACACGGCGAGCGGGCTTCCCTTTACCCTGTAATATCCGTCAGCCATGGCGGTGGCGGCTTGTTCGTGTTTGACCTGCAAATATTTGATCTTGCCTTCTGCTTCTGCCTTTCTTATCGCGTCGAAAAGTCCGAGAACACCGTGGCCCGGTATGCCTATGACGTAAGGAACCTTTTCGTCCGTGAGTTTGTTTACTATTATTTCTCCACCTGTCAGTTTCATATTTATCTCTCTTATTCAAGTATCAGATACGGATAGTTCTCGTTCACTTTGATGCAAACTTTCCTGTTTTCTTTTATGCTCTTAACGCTTGCGAGGACCATTGCTATACTGTAAACGTTGTCAGTGCAATCGGTACTCGGCGTGCGGCCGGTTTCGAGCGCGTCGAACATATCTTCAAGCGCCATATCGTGTTGATCCCTCACGACTTCGGGCTTTTTTATTATGCCGCGTTTATAGGGAATACCGTTATATATATCCCCCGCTTTATCGGAATACTCGTAAACGGCGTCACCTTCGCCATCCCACGTAACGGAGCCTTTTTCGCACATTATCCGCCATACGTTATCCCACGAAGTAAGGCAGCCTTCCGCGCCGTTGTATCCTCTGAAGGAATACGTCACGTCGTTATCGAACTCAAAAACCGCGTCGCAGGCGGAATCCCCCGCATATTTGGAACCCTTCGGGCGGAAACTGTGGTAATGTACGGAAAGCGGCTTCGCGTCGAGCAGGTACCGCGCAAGATCGAAACTGTGAATGTTATTGTCCTGCAGTTGCGGGTACTCGAACGTGTTCCTTATGCTGTTGAGATCCGCCGGCACGAATATTTCCCCGCAGATATAAGCGGGTTCACCGAGTATGCCGGATCTTAAAACTTCTTTTATCTTCTTTACCTGATCTATGCTTCTGCGGTTCTGCATAACGAAATATCGCTTTCCCGTTTCCTTTACGGTCTTAAGCATTTCGTTCACTTGTTCCACGGAAACCGCCATGGGCTTTTCTCCGAAAACGTCGTAGCCGGCTTTGAGGGCGGAAGTTACTATTTCGCAATGCGCGGTGACGTATGTAAGGTCGATAAGAAGATTTCCGTTTTCCTTTTCCATCGCCTCTTTAACGTTATCGTAAAGATTGCATTTTATATCGTATTTTTTGCAATATTCCTTCGCGCTCGCAAGATTTTTGTCGGCAATGGCGAGAATTTCGCAATCGTCTCTCTTTGTGATGTGGTTGAGCCATCTGAAGGCTATACCGCCGCAACCGGCGAAAACTATTCTGTGTTTGATCATGATTCCTTTCCTTTGTCGGTTATTTTTGTATCAGTTCGGCAAACTTTTCAAAATATCTTATTCCGAGCACGTTTTGCGCCGCGTGGCAAAAATGGATATTGTCCTGCTTTACTCCGCCCGTATCGGGTGAAGTAGAATCCTGCCTGTTTGACAGAAGTCCCTCGCTTGAAACGAAAGCGGCAAACGGCAGATCTTCGCAAACGTTGCGTATGGCGCCCGCCACTAATTCCGAAAGTTCCTTCATTTCGTCGGACGCGTTTTTCCAATCCTGCACGAAATCCCCCGCTATGAACGGCGCCTTGTGAATGCCGAAAGTATCCCTGACGCTTTCAACGAGATATTTAAGGTCGTTATATACGCGCTCGGCGGTAGTTTCACGCGCGACTTCCGCCTCTCCCTGATGCCACAGGAAGGCGACGATGCGGTGATCGTTTTCGCCGTAATCGAGTTTCAGGG
>JAFTDZ010000140.1 GCA_017453885.1 Clostridia bacterium | reverse complement strand
TCCGAAAAACGTGAACAGTACGAGCGCGATCGGCGCCACCGTAAAAGCGACGGGGCTGAACTTTTTAAGCGGGTTTATCGCGTCGCCCGCCTTGATTTTTGCGGGTGTGTATTTCCGCATGATAAAGCCGAGGGCGACCAGCGCCGCGCAAATAATAATACCGAAAATCAAACCTGTCATTTTTTAACCTCCGAATTTTTTTCGCTTTCGTTTGATCGTGAATATATATTATCATACATTCAAGCGAATGTCAAGTGTTTTCAATAGAATTTTTGAAATTTTTTATCGGGTTTTGGTTATGGAACGATAGGGGGGTAGGAAGAAAAAGAATCTCCGCCAAAGCACAGAGATTCTTCATCCTTCATTCTTCATCCTTCATTCTTCACTATTCATTTATAAAGACGTATCCCCGTCGGTGCAATGCACCGCGCAATTTGCGGGAACGCCGTTATTCCACAAGGTTCCTTTACTTATAGCCTGCCATTGTTCTATTGTACCGTTAAAAGTTATATTCTTAAGGTTTGTGCAATATAAGAACGCACTATTACCGATACTCGTAACTCCGTTGCCGATAGTTACGCTCGTAAGGCTTCTGCAACCCATGAACGTACCGCTTCCTATCCGCCTGACACCGTTGCCGATAGTTACGCTCGTAAGGCTTGAACAATCGTCGAATGCATGATCGCCGATACTCGTAACAACGTCGGGGATAGTTATACTTGTAAGACCTGTACAACCTGCGAACGCATCATCACTGATATTTGTAACGCTATCGCGGATAGTAAACGAAATATCTGTTTTACCGATAGCATATTTAATTAAAGTTTTTCCGTCTTTACTGTATAAATTGCCATCTATGGATTTATATGTTTGATTATTTTCATTTACGTATATACTCGTTAGGCTTCTGCAACCCATGAATACATAATCGCCGATACTCGTAACTCCGTTGCCGATAGTTACGCTCGTAAGGCTTCTGCAACCCATGAACGTACCGCTTCCTATCCGCCTGACGCCGTTGCCGATAGTTACGCTCGTAAGGCTTTTACAATACTGGAATGTCAGATCTTTTATACTTGTCAAACCGTTACCGATGGTTACGCTATTAAGGTTTGAACAATACTCGAACGCCATATAACCGATGCTCGAAACACTGTTCGGGATAATAACACTTGTAAGGCTTGCGCAATCATTGAACGCACTATTGCCGATACTCGTTACCGGATAACCGTTATAGGTTGATGGAATATATACATCGGTATCGGTTCCGGTATAGCCTGTAATCGTATATTCACCGGTATTCAACGAATATTGCAAGACGGCGGCTTTTTCCCATTTTGCGTAAAGCGTAATATTTTCGGTAACCACGTAACCCTCACCTATGAACGACCATTTTTCTTCGCCGATATACCAACCGATAAAATTATAACCCTTTTTAACGGGATCTTCGGGCGCGGTGACCTTTTCGCCGTGTTTTACCGTGGCGGCGGGTACTTCGCTGCCGCCGGTAGTATCAAAAGAAACCGTGTGGTAAACTTTTTCAATCTCTGCGCTTTCGCTTTGAAGAGCCTGTTCGCTATGCGAATCTTCACCCTGCGAATTTTGTTTTATCTGTTCGGAACACGCCGAAAAACTTACGAGAGATAGCGTAAACAAAAAAACGATTAAAAATATCGATAAATTTTTCATATGGAACCCCTGTAGCAGAAAATTTCGAACGGATATTTGCTCGGTAACAAGAATAGTTTACCAAAAAGAATGCGGAAATGTCAACCTTTTTACGGAAAAAGAAAAGCGAACGGTTATCGTTCGCTTTATCCGCAAAATACTGTGCATTCTTTGTCGACAAGCCGCACCGAAGCGGTAACGCGGTAGGTTACTACCTCAAAGTTTCCTTATGGCACACAAACGTGTCCGCTTAGTGCTGCTATATCCCTATCCTGACACGGTTCACGGGCGTTCATTGCATAAGACCTTGTTATCAACATCCCTTGCCGCGCGCAGCCAACCATACGGCAGGCCTCGAAAGACATTCAGCCCCGCTATAGCGGATTGCGGGTTCAGGGCACCGCTGGCTCCCCGCCTAGCACAGTAGTAATATGATATACCAAAATAATCTTTTTGGCAAGCGTTTTTCGCTTTACTAATTCAAAAATTTTTGGTAATATATATAAAGACAAGGCGAAAAGGGCAGATTTTTGCCTTATCGCATACGAATATCAATGGCTGTGAAGAGGACGCGCCGTTCCGTTCCTTACCTTCAGAGAGCCGCCGGCAGGTGCGAGGCGGCGTACGGGGGGCGGGAAAGGTATCACCTCGGAGCCGGCAAGGGGAAAGGCGTTTTTCGCCCGCGTAACTTTGCCCGTTAAACTTTGCGTTAAAAGTGCGAGCGCGCCGCTTTATATAAAGGCGGCGAATCGGAGTGGTACCGCGGTCAAAGCCGTCTCCTTTTTACGGGGGCGGCGTTATTTTTGAAAGCAAATAATTTTTCAAGGTGAAAGTATGTATAAAAAGGTTGACACGTCGCTGAATTTCAACGACAGGGAAAAGGAAGTTCTCGACTTCTGGAGGGAGAACGACATTTACAAGAAAAGCGAAGCGAAGAACGCCGGCAAGGAGCCGTTCTGTTTTTACGACGGGCCGCCCACGGCGAACGGCAAGCCGCATATAGGGCACGTCCTCACGAGGACGATGAAGGATATAATCCCTCGCTATCAGACGATGAAGGGAAAATACGTTCTCCGCAAAGCCGGTTGGGATACGCACGGTTTGCCCGTGGAACTCGAGGTGGAAAAACTCCTCGGAATGGACGGCAAGCAGGATATAGAAAAATACGGGATAGAGCCGTTCATCAAAAAATGTAAAGAGAGCGTCTGGAAATATAAGACCGAATGGGAGAAGATGAGCGACCGCATAGGTTACTGGGCTGATATGGAAAACCCCTACGTGACCTATGACGACAACTATATCGAATCCGAATGGTGGGCGCTCAAAGAAATATGGAAAAAAGGGCTTTTGTATAAAGGGCACAAGATAGTGCCGTACTGCCCGCGCTGCGGAACGGCGCTTTCCTCTCACGAAGTAGCGCAGGGGTATAAAGACGTCAGGGAAAAATCCGTTTTCGTAAAATTCCGCGTGAAGGGAGAGGAGAACAAATTCATCCTCGCCTGGACGACTACGCCCTGGACGTTGCCTTCCAACGTGGCGCTCTGTATGAATGCCGATGAAGATTACGTTGAGATAGAGGCGGAAGGCGTTCGCTATATAATGGCGGAAGCGCTCGTTTCGAAACTTTTCGAGGAATATACGGTGATAGAACGCCGCAAGGGCAAAGATTACGAGGGAACGGAGTACGAGCCGTTATTCCCTTACGCCGCAGGAACTTTCAAAGAAAAGGCGTATTACGTGGTAAACGACGCTTACGTTACCCTTACCGACGGCACGGGCGTGGTGCATATCGCCCCCGCGTTCGGCGAGGACGATGCGAAAGTGGGCAGGAAGTATGATCTGCCTTTCGTGCAACTTGTAGATGACCGCGGCAAATTCAAGCCGAATACCGGCGATTTAGAGGGGATATTCGCCAAAGACGCCGATAAACTTATAATAAAAGACCTTGCGGAACGCGGGCTTTTGTTCAGGGAACTTATGTTCGAACACAGTTACCCGTTCTGTTGGAGATGCGATACGCCGCTTTTGTATTACGCGCGCAGCAGTTGGTTCATAAAGGTCACCGCCGTGAAGGACAGGCTTATCGCTGCGAACAATTCCGTGAACTGGATGCCCGAATCGATAGGTACGGGAAGAATGGGCAACTTCCTTGAAAACGTTATAGACTGGGGGCTTTCCCGCGAGAGGTACTGGGGAACGCCGCTTCCCGTATGGACTTGTTCGGAATGCGGAAAAGTTCACGTTATAGGCTCCAAAGCCGAACTTCGGGAACTTTGCGGGATAGAGGGAGATATAGAACTCCACCGCCCGTATATAGACGCGCCGACTTTCCGTTGCGAGTGCGGCGGAACGATGAAGCGCGTTACCGACGTTATAGACTGTTGGTTCGATTCCGGCTCGATGCCCTTCGCGCAGTATCACTACCCGTTCGAGAACGATAAATTGTTCCACGAGAGATTCCCCGCCGATTTCATCAGCGAGGCGGTCGATCAGACGAGGGGGTGGTTCTATACCCTTCTCGCAATATCCACCATATTATTCGACAAGGCTCCCTTCAAAAACTGCATAGTTCTGGGGCACGTTAACGATAAAAACGGCATAAAAATGAGCAAGCACAAGGGCAACGTCGTCGATCCGTGGACGGTACTCGACAAGCAGGGCGCCGACGCCGTGAGGTGGTACTTCTACACCTCGTCCGCACCGTGGCTGCCGTCGAGGTTTTACGAGGAAGCGGTTTCCGAAGGGCAGCGCAAATATATGGGAACGCTGTGGAACACTTACGCTTTCTTCGTGCTCTACGCCGAGATAGATAAGTACGATCCCGCCGGATACGACCTTAAAAAGTGTAAACTTTCGCTTATGGATAAGTGGGTCATCTCAAAACTCAACACCCTTATAAAGGAAGTTGACGAAAGGCTGGATAAGTACGAGATATTCGAGGCGGGCAGGCTGTTGCAGGACTTTACCGACGAACTTTCCAACTGGTACGTCCGCCGCGGCAGGGAACGCTACTGGGGCAGCGAGATGACCGACGACAAGGCTGCGGCATACACCACACTTTACACGGTGCTCGTAACGCTCGCGAAACTCACCGCGCCGTTCACGCCGTTTATCGCGGAGAGCATTTACCGCAACCTCGTGCCGGCTTTCTATAAGGACGCGCCCGAATCCGTTCATCTGTGCGACTTCCCCGTATGCGACGAGAGCGTTATAGACGAAGAACTCGAGGCGGGTATGGAAGAAGTGCTTAAAGTGGTTGTGCTCGGCCGCGCGGCGCGCAACGCTTCCAACATAAAGAACCGCCAGCCGCTTTCAAAGATAATGGTCGCTTCCGAAAGGAAGGTGAAACTCGGTGAAGATCTTCTCGCCATCGCGAGGGACGAACTCAACGTAAAGGACTTTGAAAACCTCGAGAGCGCGGGCGATTATATAATTTACAAACTCAAACCGCAACTCAAAACGCTCGGCCCGAAGTACGGCAAACGCCTCGGGGATATAAAGAAGTTCCTCGAAACGTGCGACGCCGCCGAAGTGGTCGCCGCGGTAAAGGCGGGCAGGACATATTCCGTCGAACTCGGCGGGGAAACCGTGGAATTTACTTACGACGACCTGCTTATATCTTCCGAGAGCGCGGAAGGTTACGTTTCCGCTTCGGACGCGGGCATGACCGTCGTGCTGGACGTTCACCTCACGCCGGAACTCGTCGCGGAAGGAGTGGAGAGGGAGATCGTTTCCCGCCTGCAGACCATGCGTAAAGAGGCGGGCTTTGAAGTTACCGACCGCATAAACGTATATTACAGGGCGGACGGAGAAGCGGGAAAAGTGCTTGAAGAAAAAGCCGCCGATATTGCCGCTTCCGTGCTTGCCGCAAGCGTAAAAGAGGGCGAGGGCGGCTATACTAAGGAATGGGAATTGAACGGCGAGAATATTGTTCTCTCCGTCGAAAAAATATAAAAAGGCGCCTTTATCGCGCAAAAACAAGGTGATGAAACTTGCAGATAAATGGACGGATTATTCCGTTATAGCCACGGGCGACGGGTACAAACTCGAGCGGTGGGGAGAGGTGATACTTCTTCGGCCGGACCCGCAGGTGATATGGAGATCTTCCGTAGATATGGAAAATTATCCGGGGCTTTGCGCCAGATACGTCCGCAGTGAATCGGGCGGCGGCGCCTGGCGATATTTCAAGGAGATGCCTTCCGAATGGATCGTCGGTTACGGCGATCTGAAATTTCTCGTAAAGCCGATGGGCTTCAAGCACACGGGGCTGTTTCCGGAACAGGCGGCGAACTGGGAGATAATGTCCGAGCTTATAAAAAAGGCGAACAGACCGATAAGCGTGCTTAACCTTTTCGCCTACACGGGCGGGGCGACCGTCGCCTGTTTGAGCGCGGGCGCTTCCGTCTGCCATGTGGATGCGGCTAAGGGAATGGTGGAACGCGCGGGCGAAAACGTCAGGCTGTCGGGGCTTAAGGATAAGCCCGTTCGCTTTATCGTTGACGACTGCATAAAATTCGTCCGCCGCGAGATACGCCGCGGGCATAAGTACGACGCGATAATTATGGATCCGCCCAGTTACGGCAGAGGGCCGAACGGCGAAATGTGGAAGATAGAAAACGACCTTTTCGATTTCGTAACGCTGTGCGATCAGGTCCTTTCGGAAGATCCTCTGTTTTTCCTTATCAACAGTTACACCACCGGGCTTCAGCCGGCGGTTCTCAAAAATATAATTACGCTCGCTTTGAAGGGCAGAAATGGCAGAGTAGAAGCCTACGAAGTGGGTTTGCCTACGGAAGAAGGCATTGCGCTTCCATGCGGTGCGGGAGGTATGTTTATAAATGACGGCGAATGATCTTATTATTCTGTACGAGGATAACCATATAATAGTAGTGCTTAAACCGCAGAACGTTCCCTGTTGCGAGGACAACAGCGGGGATTACGATCTTTTATCCTGCGTGCGCGATTATATAAAGGAAACTTACAACAAGCCGGGCAACGTTTACGTCGGGCTTATCCACCGGCTCGATCGCCCCACCGGCGGCATAATGGTTTACGCAAAAAGTTCCAAGGCGGCGGCGAGGCTTTCGGAGGCGCTTAAGGCGGGTGAGTTTGAAAAGAAATATTTCGCCGTACTCGTGGGAAGCCCGAAGGAGAAGAAGGCCACGCTCACTAATTACCTTAAAAAGAACGCCGTCAACAACACAGTTTACGTCTGCGGCGCCACGGTGGAAGGTGCGAAACTGGCGGAACTCGATTACAGGATAGTTGAGGAAACGGAAATGCTCTCCCTCGCGGATATACGCCTGCACACGGGCAGATCTCACCAGATACGCGTTCAGATGAGTTTTATAGGCGCGCCCGTTTACGGCGATATGCGTTACGGCGGGGAAAAGGCGAAGAAGGGCAACCTTGCGCTGTGGGC
>JAFTDZ010000139.1 GCA_017453885.1 Clostridia bacterium | reverse complement strand
TGACTTCGGCGATGAATTCGGGGATATTTCCCCACACCCTGTCGCGGTAAACCGCGCCCACTTTGCCGGCGTACCAGCCGTTGCCCAAAGTAACGCCAACGCAGAACTTTTCTGCGATAAAGTCCCCTATATCGTAGGTTATCGAGTAAACGCGGTTATCGTAATTGCTCCAACCGGGGGCGAATCTATCCGAAGATATTTCCCTTCCGCCCATATAGATTTTGAAGATACCGAGAGCCGACGCGGTAATCGTTGCGCCTACCGCCGTTTTTCCTTCCGGAAGAATAATTTCCTTCCTGAAAGCGAAAGCGTGCCTTTGCGCTTCGTATTCTTCGGTCGCCTCGCCGCGTATCCACTTTGCCTTTTCGTTCATTACCTGCCTTCTTTTACACTCAGGCGCTGAAGTGATCGGGAATTATATAAGCGCCCTCTCCCACGCCGAGTTGAAGTTCTAATTTATGATCTTTGAGCGCCGCGATCGATTTTTCGCCGCCCTTATATATAATAGCGTAATGCGCGTTTTTGAATTCCATGGTTACCCTATTGCTCTTGCCGAGCGTGGTTTCGTTATAATTTACCACGGTGTAGGCGCAGTTGTTGCCGTCGTCCCGCGCGAGGGATACGAGAACGTCTTCCGCGGAAGTTATCTTTTTGAGTTCTCCGAGCCTGTTCTCCGCGAGCGGGCGTTGAAGAAAGAGCGTTTTATTATCGTAATTATCCGCCGAATTATTCGTTCCCACGGCGGTATAAGCGCCCTGCCAGTGGTTGAATTGCAGATAGACGTGTTCGAACATTCTTATTTCTTCATTGAGGCGTTTCGCGGCTTCCCACAGGGGCTGTTTGATGCCGTTGCGATCCACGAGGGCTATATCCGTATCGTTGAATTCCTCGCTCGCGGAGGGCGAATGATAGCAGAAATAAGAGATCATATCGAAGTTGAACGCGAGGCAGCAATACAGTTGAAGTTCGAGGTCCGCCTCCGTCACTTCCCTCTCGTGGCCGGGGGTATAAGGCATAGCCTGAATGAACATATTCGTCTTTACATCGCCGTAAACTTCTTTGTAACGCGCCATGTATTCGAGTTGTTCGAGCCAACTTGCCTTGAGATAATTTTTGTTGGTCTTGTTGCTGCCGTTATACATTATGGGGTAATCGTCCACCGAAAGCCACTTGTCGCCCGTGCGGACGTTTTCAAGGGCGTTATGCACTCCTTCGATATACGCGTCGTAATCCTCGGCGTCGTTCGGGAACAAAAACAGCGAAGTGGTCGGGTTCATATTGATAAGAAAACTCTTGTTCGGGAAGGCGTTTTCAAAAGATTCTATATAATTGCCTATTTCGGTTACCCCCTGCTTGTGGTTCACGGTGTTGTAGTAGAGCATGGGCTCGTCTATATTGAAGCCGACGAATGCGGGATAATCGTTATATTGTTTGTAATCAAAGCAATTCTGTATTTGACTTCCGCAATCAACGAAGGCTTTAATGCCGTATTTATCGCAAAGTTCGAGGGCGGACTTAATTCTCGGATCGCCGAGACTGCCTACCTGGTTGCCCATCAGAAAGACGTAATTGAAACCGCAGTCCTTATATTCCGCGAAAGCCTCGTCCGTGGGCTTCGGCGAATACCAGGCGTTGAGCGACAACTCGAGTTGCCCTCTCTTCGCGTCGTAATCCGGTAAATCGGATTTGTATTCGATAGTTTTTTCGCTCGTTTTTCCGTTGCCGCAACCGGCGGCGGAAACAGCCATGATGAAAGCCATGATGAATACTCCTATTCTTTTTTTCATTTTCATTTCTCCTTATCCCTTAAGCCCGCCTGCGGACATACTTTCCATTATCGTCTTGCTGAAGAACAGATAAATTATCAGCACCACTCCCACGGAAAAGGTCATCGCGGCGAACACCACCGGATAGTTTGTTTTATATTTGGAATATATAGCATTAACTCCGTAAGCGACGGTGGGGTGTTCCCTCAAATAGAGGTAAGGCGTGTAATAATCGTTCCAGTTGCCTATAAACGACACTATCGCGATGGATACGATTATCGGCACGGCTTGCGGCAGCATTATGCGGATGAACACCTGAACGTTGCCTGCCCCGTCGAGAAACGCCGCCTCGGCATATTCCCACGGAATAGCCGTGAAATAATTTCTGAATATCAGGTAACTGAACCCGAAGCCGCCCGCCGAAAGCAGGAACACGCCCGAATAAGTATCTATAAGGTGAAGGGCGTTCATAAACCTGTAAGTGGTTGCCACGCTTCCCACCGTAGGCACTACGAGGGTTATCACCGCAAGATCCGTAAGTATTTTGCGCAATTTGAAATCATATTTCGCAACTATATACCCGGTTATCGCCGGCACTATCACCGCGAGCGCCGTTGTCCCCGTAACTATTATGGCGGAATTGAGTATCATGCGGAACATATCGGTAGTGCCGCCGACCTTGTAAGTAAACGCCTTTTCGTAATTCTTCGCTATGGTTTCAAACGTTATATCGAAGATGCCGAACGGATTTTTGCTGAAATTTGCGGAACTGCGCATGGAACCTGTAATTACCCACAAAAGTATCGCGAGGAAGGAAAGACCGAAGATAAACATGGTTATAAACAGCAGAGAGCGGAAAACTCTGTCTCCGCCGGTATATTTGCCGCGCATCAGTATTCCACCTCCGTAGTAAGTTTTTCCATCAGTTTCCTTACGGAAAGTATCAGCGCCGCGCCGAAAACCGCAACTATTACGCCGAAAGCGCATATTACCGTGCTGTTTTCATCAACAACTACCGTCTGCGTTATCATAAGCCCTATCGTGGTAGCCCTGTCCGCGCCGTCGGTAAGAAGCAAAGACGGCATAAACCAGGAAAACACCGCCGCTACAAGGGTTATGGTCATAGTGGTAACCGTGGGCCATATCATCGGCAGGGCTATGGAGAAAAACTGCCGTAGTTCGGTCGCTCCGTCAATTTTCGCACTTTCGAATACGCTTTCGGGAAACCTTGCCATAGACGAAGTGAAATAGATTATGTTGCCGCTGACGCCCGTCCAGACGCTGAAAACGAGAATGGCGCCCCACATGGTTTCGTCGTTGCCGAGCCAGCCGCCTACAGGCACCACGCCCGTATCGTAACCGCTTCCGTCGCCCGCGAGCCCGAAAAGGCGGAGAATGGGAACGATTATTCCCTTCTGCGAGTCGAGCGCAAGCCTGAAAGCGAGGCACAAAACGACCGTGGAAACTATCGCGGGGAGAAACAGCACCGTTCTGAAAACCTTGTAACCGAAAACTTTTTTGTAAATTCCGTAGGCGAAAAACAAGGTTATGGGCATATTTATGAACACCGCGAGAGGGATAAGCGACAGCGAGTTGAGAACGCCGTGCCAGTTGAGTATGCCCCTCTCCTTCACGCCGAATATGAAGCGGAACATTTCCTTATAGTTTTCAAACCAAACGAAAGTCCTGCCGTTCACGATAGAAATTTCAAAGAAAGAATTATACACCGTGCCGACGTTCATAGCCACCCAGAACACCAGAAAATGGAGAATGGGCCAGGCTAAAAATCCGTATATGAAGACGGCGTCCTTGCTCTTTTTGGAAAGCCCTCTTTTTTCCGCCCTTCTGTCTTTATCCATTTGTTATCACGCCCTGTCGGGGTCGAGATTTTTAAGCCTCGTATCCCAGTCGTTTATCTGCGTTGAGTAGAAGTTTTCCATTATCTCGTCAGCGTTGCACGCCGCCCTCGTTGCCATGTTGCGGAAAGGCGTTGAGAGAAGATCCATATTCAACGCGCCGCTCAAAAATACAAGCGTATCGGAAGCGGCTACCGCGTTTATGCTGTTTTCGGCGGCTTCGGCGATTTCTCTGCCCCAACCGTTGAGATTTACTTTTGAAATATCGTAAGTGTAGGCGAGCGGCGTCTGCAGGGCGGAATGTATCCTCTCGCAGGATTCTTCGGAAAGAACGTACGCGAGGAAGGCTTTAGCGAGCGGGATATTGGCGTTTTTGCCGCTGCCCGTAACGCAGAAGTATTCGCCGTAGTTTACGTGCGTGGCGGTTTTCGATCCGCTCTTTTGCGAAGGTACGGGCGCGAAGTGATAGAAATCCGCTTCCATATCCTCTATTATATCCGCCATTTCCGTTTCAAACCAGGAACCGGTGAGCGTAAAGAGCGCGTAACCGTTGAGGAAGGTCTCTTCTGCCTCGAGGTTGTTCTGCCCCGTAGCGTCCTGCACGGCGAAAGACGGATAATAATTGCCCTTCGCATTCTGTTTGGGGTTGAACAGCGCGTATATGTTTTCGATAACTTTCTTTACGTTCTCGTTGACGAAAAGATTTTTGTTGCTCTGTGTTTTATCCGCGCTTAAGTCGTTCTGATCCCAATATGCCCTGTAACCGTCTTCATCCATAGACGCCCACATTCCGGAGAACAGATATATTATATCCGAAACGGTTGCGCCCCAACAGAAAGGCATTACCTGAACTCCGTTGTTCTTTATGTTCGCGTCAACCGTGGCCTGACATAAATCCAGAAGCCCCTGCCACGTTTCGGGGAATTTGCCCTGCGTATATTCGCCGCTCGAGGGTATGCGGTCGAGGTAATCCTTATTATATACGAAGCCCGTGGGCGGAGCGGAGAAGGGATAATAATATCTCTTTCCGTTATATATACCGAGGCGGGAAGTCTGTTCGCTCACGAACCTGTCGTCCGGCACGGTATCGGAAATATCTACGATATAACCCTTCGTAGCCCATTCTATCCATTGAAGATTCGTGGAAATGGTAAAGTAAACGTCGCTGACGTTCGTGCCGACTTGCAGGGTGCGGGCGATCGACTCGTTGAGCGTTTCGTCACCCTTGACGATTATTCTGGAACCCGTAGCCTTGTTGAAAACGCGCGCCGCGTCCGCAAGCCAGGCGTAACCGTAACCCTTGTCTATAGCGGTCACTTCCAGCGTCTGCCCGGAATAATCGCCGAGGTCGAGTTCCGTAGAATCTACGGCGCTCGTCTTTTCCTTGCCTTTACAGGCGGTCATCGAAAATGCGAGAACGACCGCGAAAAGTAACGCAATGATCTTTTTCATATCGATTTTCTCCTTATTTTATTTTTCGCTTTACAGCCGCCGCGGCGAGAGCGAACAATATCGTTCCCTCTATGCCGAAAGCGGATTTGCAACCTTTCTTCGCGGAACTTTCAACGCTCCGCCCGGTTATAGTGAAAGTCAATTCGTCGCTCTCGAAAACACCGAGCGAGTTGCGCACCCTTGCCTTTACGGTTACCGTGCCCGCGGATAACGCTTCGAGGTAACCGTCCGCGTCTATTTCGGCGTGATCCGCGCCGGAAACGATAACGTATTCCACGTCGGTCTGCCCGTAAAACTTTCCTTTCAGTTTGTTGGTAAGTTTAACGGAATCGCCCACCTTCAGATCTCCGACGTTGGTCAGAGTCGATACGGTAAGGTCTATAACCTTTGCCGAAGAAGGCGTTACGGGTTTTAGCGTGAACGTGACGTCGCTTGTGGTGGAGTGCATATACATTCCGAAGTACGCGCCGAAATTCGCTTCGGACAGATCGTAATATTCTCCGAGCAGAACTTCGCCGTCTATCCTGAGGTAGGCGTAGTACCCCGCTCTTATCATATTTACGTAATAAGGTACCGCGCCGAGTTCCACTTCATACTCGGTATTCGCGGTGAGTTGTGAGGGGTAATCTGCGTTGCGCTTCAACGAAGTGGCGGTGCCGATGGATACGCCCGCCTTGTTGAACCAGTAATATATACCGCCGCGCGTGAAATATACGTCCGTTCCGAGCATAACGAAGTAAAGTTCGAAGGACGAAACGTCGTTTATCGAAAGTTTAGCCTTTACAGCCGCGGCGGAAAAGTCCGTGCGGATAAACGCTACGTTTTCGTAATTGTCGTAATTGAATTCCTCTCCGTTGCCGTTACCGTTACCCGTAAAACTCACCTGTCCGTTCTCCATCGGAACGAGCGCGCTTATATCCGTAACTCCGTAATTTTCCTGAACGGTACGCTCTACTTTTTCAAAGTAGAAGGTATCGAAGTATATTTCCGCGCCGGCAACGTCCGCGTTGAGATAAGTCGCGGGATAATACACGGTGAAGAATATATCGCTTATTTCCCCTTCGGGATCGATCACGTCCTTAACGTTCACGGAAATAGTTACCCATTGATCTTTCGGAAGGTTGCCGAGCGGGAATTGCTTAACCGTATCGTAAACGTGCGGCGAGGCGCAGTTTGTTATCCACAGGGTGCCGTCGTCGTTTATGCTGCCGCTGACCCATATCTTTATGGTGAGCGCGTCCGCGGGATTGAACGGAACTTTCTGTTTGAAGTGCAGGCAGGTGGAAGGATAGCAAAGCCCCGTTATGGTGTTCCACCCCCAGCGGAAGGTTCCGCCTTCGGCTCCTTCGGGTGACAGATCCTGCGGGAGAAAAGCGTTTTTGAGTTTATCTTCCTGATTGTCCGTCCAGAAACCGCTCTTATCCGTCGCCCTCACGGCGGACAGATACTTGCCGTCCTGATAGTACGCCATGGCTTCGGCGGTGCCGTCGCTCAGAACGCCTTCGGGCATAACGTAAGTTTCGCCTCCCGTTTCCCCGCCCGATTCAACGTTCGCGGTCAGAACGCCGTTCTCCAACGTAAAAACAACCTTTTCGGCAAAGCGGAAACCCTTGTATTTATCGTTGATATACGCCGCGTTCTTAGTTATAACGAGGCGGTCGTGCTCCTCTATCAAAATACCCGTTATCTCTATCGTGTCGGCGGCGGTTTTATTTACCGCGGCGTCCGTTTCGGAAAGTTTTTTGCCGTTGAGCGTTACGAAATCGAGAAAACTTCTTCCCACTTCGTTTACGGAAAGAGATTTGTCGAATTTTATCTTTATCTTTTCGGCGGTGGAACCGGCGTAAGAGACGACCTTCACCTTCTGCGTATCGGCGGCGGTCATAGTCCAAACGTTGCCGTCGTATTCGAATTTGGTCTGATTTACGAAAACGAAGCCCTTTCCCTCACCGTAAACGAGCGAAGTGTTTACGGGTACGGTTATCACGTCGCCTTTACCGTAACGGTAACCTATATAAATAAGGTCTTCCGTGCCGCCCATCGAGCAGGGAACGTTGGACGCGTTGCCGTAAAAGGAGAGCGGTTTGCCGTTTAACAATATCTGATCGCGAAGGCTGTCGTTCGGGAAGTTTACCCAGTTTCCGCCGAACGCGCCGTCCCAGTCGGATTTTCTTATGCCAGTCTTGTCGTCCGTCTGCATATAGAGATGCGTCGCGTCGGAATTGCCCACATTGAGCCCCACGAACTGAAGTTCGGTGAGCGAATATTCTTCTTCCTCTCCGGTTATATTGAATGCCTTTATATAATTGAACCAGAGTTGATTCATATCCCCTTCGCCCGAAAGGATCGCGAAGGTGAGGTTGGAGATATTTCCGTTTTCGTCAGCGAAAAGCGTAGCCGCCCTCTCGATATAAAATTCCTTTACCGTACCCATAGGCGCGGGCGCCGTGACCGTAAGAACGGCATTTTCGGGAGAAAGATCGGTCGCTCCCGACTTAAACACGCCGACGGTAAATTCCCCGTCCGAAAAATTCGCGGCGACGAAGTTTACCGCTAATTTATGATAGTCCGCCGCTTTTACTTCGGCAAAGTTCACCGCTACCGCAGAACCTTGCCCCATATCGTCGGAGTAAAGCACGAACGAACTTCCGTTGTCCTCCGAAAAAAGACTTTTATCCGATATGGCGTTCAATCCGACGAACAACGCGCCCGCCGCTCCGTTCGGATTTTTATTTTCCGCAGAGTATGCGGAAACACCGTCGCACGCGTAATATGCGGTATCCGCTTCGGCATACGCATTAGTAACGGCAAAATTATAAGCCGCCCCGCCTGCGGCGAACGCCGCGACGGATAGAGCGAATAACAAAATCTTCCTGAATATTTTCATTTTATCCTCCGAACTTTTATTCCTTCTTTATATTATCACTTTTTGCCGCAATAATAAAGACACAATTTTAACACAAATATGCTCTATATTGCGGTTAGTATGCTTTTACGGGCGAAAATAATTAAAATACAATAATTTCGGCATAATCCTTGACAATAAAACCGTGATGTGTTATATTTCAATTATGAAAAATTTCGAAACGCTTGAACTTGTGAACGGAATAACTTTCGCCACGAGGCTTACGGAAATTTCCCCCACGGAAACGCACGACCACGACTTTTATGAAATATTTTATATAAAGACGGGCAGCACCATACACCAGATAGTGGGTAAGACCGAACAGTTATATACCGGCATGGGGTTTTTGATTCTGCCGGAAACTTATCATTCCTTCAAGGACGTATCGAATTGTATCCACCGCGATTATATGATTTCCAAAGAATTGTTCCGCGACGTGTGTTCGTTCATAGACGAGGATTTCTTCAATTTTTTGACCACGCAGAAGTGCCTTTCATTCAAACTCAACCCGTCGGATATGCTCCACCTCGAAAGCACGATAGCAAACTTTTACGAATACAATAACGACGAAAAGATGAAGAACTTTCAGAAGATAATCGTCGCCACCCTTATAGGTTTTATTTATATAGATTATTCCAAAAACAACACGAACTCATTCAAAGCGAAGTGCATACAGATAATTTCCGATAATTTCAATAAGGAAAACGCCCTCGACATCATACGGGGTGAACTGGGGTACAACAAATTTTATCTGTGTAAAAAATTCAAAGACACCTTCGGCGTAACGCTGGTGGACTATATAAACAATATGAAACTCGATCGGGCGAGATTTATGCTTATTTCTTCCGACGCGACGATCGCTGAAATACTCGAGCAAATAAATTTCGAAAGCCCTTCTTACTTCAACAAATTATTCACGAAAAGATACGGCAGATCTCCCGGCCGTTACAGAAAAGAAGTATCGTTGCAGCAACCGAAGGCTCTCCCTTCGGACGGTTGAACCGTTCGGTTTATTTCCGGCACCGGCATTGGCTGGCAAGTTCTTTAACATTATTAAGGTTCGCTGAACAGTATAAAATCGGCATGGAAATATCAGATAAGTTTAGGAGATAATTATGGTAATATGTAAAGAAGAATTTATAAATTCATTCATAAATATCGCTATACAACATGGGGAAACCTTGGATAATGCAGGGATAGGAATGTCTGAAGAAGAATATTCTAAAGTTTTATCAAAGAGAAATAAGACGGCAAAACTGTTAGAGAATTATTCTGATTTTCTTTCAACGGATTTAGATTTTGCAAGAGAAACTTTGGATTTACTTATAGGAAACGAAAATATTTATGTAAAATTTGCAACAACAGGTTTATTGTGGGAGTATGATTATAGAATAATTGATTGTTATAAATTGTTTGAAGAAATAATTGCGAATACCGATAAGGCACACGGTTTGTTGAGATTGGTTGCAAAAACAAATTATTTGGCAATAAAATCGGGAAGATTGAAAAAAAGAAAGCAGTTTCCTAAATTACAATAAAGAGGTTAAAGGTATTTATAAAGAACGGTTTACTGTTAGGCGAACGGAGAAAGCCCTTCGATACGGCGTTTCCCGTTCCGGTTTTGAAAAAGACGGAACTTTTTTGCGGATAATCATAATTACGCGTTCAACGCTTAGTTTGCGGTAGCCCTAAAATGGCATGATACCGGCAGCGCTATTCGCACGGTGAATTGTCTGCCAACCGCAATCTTTTTTCAGACTGCTGCTAAAGCAGCCTATTCCTTTGCGCTTTTGTTTTCTTCTTGATATTCTCCGAACGAATCTATATATTCTTTCATTGATATTTGCTCGGACGCCTTATCTTCTTGTATCCGGTTTTGGATATATTCTCGGATTTTCTTCTCATTTCGTCCTACCGTACTCATAATACCCTTTACACCAGAAATGCCTGTTCCCGTATTTATATTTTAGATTCGCAAATCTATCAAATATCATCAGACTGCTCTTGCCCTTCAGATACCCCATTACTTGCGATATACT
>JAFTDZ010000138.1 GCA_017453885.1 Clostridia bacterium | reverse complement strand
GAAGCGTTCGTCCTGAGCCGAGGAGAATACCTCTGTGCGAGGATGGCGGCGGAATACCTCGGTTTCGATTTTATCGACGCCGCCGAAATTATCCTTTTCGATTACAGCGGCAAATTGAATTACGGCGCGAGCGCAAGCGCGGCGGCAAAAAAGATAAGCGGCGCGGCGGTCATTCCGGGGTTTTACGGCGGTTACCCGAACGGGCAGGTGAAGATATTCGCCCGTGGCGGCGGTGACGAGAGCGGCGCAATACTTGCGAGCCTTATGCGCGCGGATCTTTACGAGAACTGGACGGACGTTTCCGGTGTAAAAAAGGCGGACCCCGCCGTTATTCCTTACGCCGAAACCATTCGCGAAATAACCTTTTCAGATCTTCGTCTGCTATCGGTAAGCGGCGCCCGCGTATTGCAGGAAAATGCCGTTTCACCTGCGAAAAAGGCGGGTATTCCCATAAACGTTAGAAATTCCGCCAGCCCTTCCGACGAGGGTACGACGATAGTTTCCGATTATAAAAACGGCGGAAACGAATTTCTCGGCGTAACTATATCGGCAGGGTTTTATTCCGTTCGGATAACATTGAAAGAGAGCGCGAACAGGAGCCGCGCTTTGGCTGAATACGCTTCGCTTTTTGAAGGGCTTAACGTATCGGTCGCCCGCGCCGAACTCTGCGGCGACGAATTGTTTTTCGTTGTGTCCGGCGACCTCTCCGCCGTCCCCGATGAAATATATTCCCTGCGTGAAACCGCCGGGGCGACTTTGTCCGAAGGGCAAACGCTTGTTACCGTACTCGGGGTTACCGGTATCGCGGCGGGTAAATTCCTCACGGCGGCGCAAGATAAGATACCCGTCGAATTTTGTTGGCTTGACTGCAAGCGCAGGCTTTTTTACATTCTCGTAAATTCCGTTTTTGCCGAAGAGGCGGCGCGCGCCGCGTATAACGCCGCAAAATAAAGCGCCCGCGGGAATTATTTTTTGCATAATTCGGACGAGCCTCCGTTCAAAATTCCCTTATACGTTAAAATGATTGACTATTTTTTAACTTTATAGTAAAATTTATTATTATAAATTTTAACGGAAACCATTATGATAATCGTAATAAAAAAAGACAGCGACGAAAAACAACTTAAAAGACTTATCGACTGGGTAAAAGGGCTCGGACTCGAAGTCAACCTGAGCCACGGCGACAATTCCACCCTGCTCGGACTCGTTGGCGACACTTCCCTCGTGGATACCGATCTCGTCCGTTCCGTCGAAATAGTCGAAAAGGTGCAGAGGATACAGGAACCGTATAAGGCGGCGAACAGAAAATTTCACCCGCAGGATACCGTTATCGACGTGGGCGGGCACCTTATCGGCGGTAACAATTTTCAACTTATCGCGGGGCCTTGTTCGGTAGAGTCCGAAGAACAGATAATAGGCGTTGCAAAAGCGGTCAAGGCGGCGGGCGCCACTATTCTTCGCGGCGGGGCTTTCAAACCGCGCACTTCTCCGTATGCGTTTCAGGGCCTTAAGGGAGAAGGTATATCGCTCCTTCTCGAGGCGAAGCGCGAAACGGGCATGCCCATCATAACCGAGATAATGAGCGTAAGGCACCTCGATATGTTCGAGGACGTAGATATAATACAAGTCGGCGCGCGGAATATGCAAAACTTCGAGTTATTGCGCGAATTAGGCCGTTTACGTAAACCTGTTTTCTTAAAGCGCGGCCTTGCCAACACCGTTGAGGAGTGGCTTATGAGCGCCGAATATATCATGAGCGAAGGCAATACGGAAGTGATACTTTGCGAGAGGGGGATAAGGACATTCGAACCTTATACGAGGAACACTCTCGATCTTTCAGCCGTGCCGCTCGTGAAGGAAAAAACGCATCTTCCCGTGTTCGTCGATCCTTCGCACGCTTCCGGGCTTTCAAGGCTCGTCAGTCCGCTTTCGCTCGCGGCGGTCGGCGCCGGCGCGGACGGGCTTATAATAGAAGTGCATAACGATCCCGAACACGCCCTGTGCGACGGGGCGCAATCGCTTCGGCCCGAACAGTTTGCCGAACTCGTCAAAAAGATCGAAGTCATGTTGCCGCTCGTCGGCAAAAAGGGAGAAAAACAGTGAAGATCGGTGTAGCGGGGCTTGGGCTTATGGGCGCGTCCTTTGCGAGGGCACTCGTAAAAAAGACCGTTCACGAACCTTTGGGGTACGATATTTCCGAGGAAGTTATGAAGAAGGCGGAACTTCTCGGCTGCTTTGAAAGGCGACTCACCGCGGAAACGGCGGGGGAGATAGATCTGCTCGCCGTATTCGTATATCCTTCGGTGTTTTCCGCTTGCGCTCGGGAATGGTTGCCGTACCTGAAAGCCGGCGCCACCGTTATCGACTGCGCCGGTACAAAGCGGCTCGTCGCGTCCGAAATGAAAAAGTTGGCGGAAGAATTTCCGTCCGTAAATTTTATAGCGACTCACCCCATGGCGGGCAGAGAGTTCAGCGGGGCGGAACATTCCACGGCGTCCCTTTACGAAAACTGTTCCTGGCTCGTGTGTCCTGTCAGGGCTTCGCTCGAAAGCGTCAGCGCCTTGAAAAACCTGCTTTTCGAAGCGGGCGCGCGCAAGTTCGTTTACACAACGCCCGCCGAGCACGACAGGGTGATCGCCTATACTTCTCAACTGTGCCATATCGTGTCGAGCGCGTTCGTAAAGAGCGAAACGCGCGGCAGCATCCTCGGCTTTACGGCGGGGAGTTTCAGGGATCTCACTCGCGTGGCGAAACTCAACCCCGAAATGTGGGCGGAATTATTTTTGCAAAATTCCGATTTTTTAACCGAAGAAATAAAATTTCTTGAAGAAAAATTGAGAGAATACAGGCTTACGCTCGAAACGGGCGACGGCGAAAAATTGAAGGAACTTCTTCTCGAAGGGACGGAGAAGAAGAACGAAACGGAGAGGGCTTATCAAAGGTTTATAAGAGATGGTGAAAATTAAAGTAGAAGTTTCAAGCCCTTACGAGGTAGTGATAGGCGAAAACATCCTTCCCTCCGCGGGGAAAGAAATATTGCGCGCGGCGCCTTGCCGTAAGTATCATATCGTGACGGACGACGGCGTGCCCGAATTTTACGTTTCGGAAGTCGCGCGCGGGTTAACGGAACGCGGAGCGAAGGTTTCCGTACAGGTGATAAGGCGCGGGGAAAGGAGCAAGAACCTGACGACGCTCGGGGAGATTCTCGAGCGGTCTGCGGCGGAAGATCTCACGCGCGGGGACGGAATGGTTGCGGTAGGCGGCGGCGTAACAGGCGATATTACGGGGCTTGCCGCGGCGCTATATATGCGCGGTATAAAATACGCGCAGGTACCTACCACACTGCTCGCCGCGATAGATTCTTCCGTGGGCGGCAAAACCGCCGTCGATCTGTCCGCGGGCAAAAACCTCGCGGGGGCGTTCTGGCAGCCTTCCGTCGTTGTGTGCGACGTAAAAACTTTTGAAACTCTTTCCCTTTCCGATATTCGTTGCGGCATGGGCGAAGGCGTAAAATACGGTGTTCTCGCCGGCGGCGAACTGTGGGAAAAGATAAGAACGGTTTACCTTGATGGGGAGCAAAAGCGCCTTATATCACGCAAAAACGGGCAAATTTCGCCCTTCGATCTCGTCGCTTTCACGGCGGAATGCGTAGCGGTGAAGGCGAAGGTCGTCAGCGCGGACGAGAGGGAAGGGAACTACCGCAAAATATTAAATCTCGGCCACTCGGTCGGCCACGCGATAGAGAAACTCGGCGAGTACAGGATACCGCACGGCGAATGCGTAGCTAAAGGGCTTATAAAGATAACGCAGGCCTTCCCCGAATATTTCGGCGACGATGTAAAGAAGGCATTGCCCGATATTTTCAGTTCGCTCGGCATCGACGTTTCCTGTCCGTATTCCGCCGAGCAACTCGTTTCCGCGATGAAAGCGGATAAAAAATCGAAGGGAGAAAGCCTCTCTTTGGTGTTCGCGTCAAGCGCGGGGGAACCTTTCGTGAAGGACGTTCCCTTCTGCGAAATAGCGAGGCGGCTATGAATACCGCAATAATAAGAAAAAGCGCGCTGTTCGGCGAAGTTAAGGCGGTGCCGAGCAAGTCTTACGCGCACCGTATCCTTATCTGTTCAGCCTTTTCCGACGAGCAAGTGAGGGTGAACGGCGCCGGTTCCTCGGCAGACGTTATCGCCACCGCAAACTGCCTTTCGGCAATGGGAGCGAAGATAAAAACGGATGGGAACGATTTTATCGTTACCCCCGTAAAACGCACAAAAAACTGTGTTTTTAACTGTGGGGAGAGCGGCTCTACCCTGCGGTTCATGCTATCCGTAGCCGCTGCCGCCGGCGGAGAATTTACATTTACCGGTGAGGGCAGACTGCCCTATCGCCCCAACGGCGATCTGATAGAAACGCTCGCTTCGGGCGGGGTAACGGCGGATGGCGAAGGGCTTCCGCTCAAGATTAAAGGGAAACTGAAAAGCGGCAATTACACAATAGACGGCGGCAAAAGTTCGCAATACGCAACGGGTTTGCTCCTCGCCGCACCCCTTATCGGCGGCGACGTTCGCATCGAGATCACGGGCGCGCTCAACTCCGGAAACTATATCGACGTGACGCTCGACGTGATGAAACTTTTCGGCGTCAAGGTTTTGAGAGAGGGCAATTCCTTCTTTATCGAAGGCGGGCAGAGGTATATTTCTCCGAAGGCGGTAACCGTCGAGGGCGATTGGTCAAACGCCGCGTTCCCGCTCGCCGCCGGTATTTTGACGGGAGAGGTCAAGGTCACCGGGCTGAATGCGGAAAGCGTTCAGGGAGATAGGGCGATAATAGATATTTTACGTCTGTTCGGCGGGGATATAGAATATAAAAACGGGGCGTATATCGCAAAAAAATCGCCTCTTAAGTGCGCGGAAGTAAACGTTGAGAACGTTATCGACGCCGCGCCGATAATTTCGGTCATAGCCGCCTTTGCGGAAGGAAAGAGCGTTATAAGCGGAGCGGGCAGGCTCAAACTGAAAGAGAGCGACAGGCTCGCCGCCATCATCGAACTCGTTTCCGCGGTCGGCGGGAAAGCCGTTACCGACGGCGAAACGCTGTATATAGAGGGCAGAACGAAGGAAATTTCCGGCGGGGCGGTTTCCGGCAGGAACGATCACCGCATTGTAATGTCGGCGGCGATCGCGGGTGCCGCAAGCGGAATAAAAGTTACCGATATAGAGGCGGTCAAAAAGTCATATCCCGCCTTTTTCGCGGATTATTCAGGGTTAGGAGGTGTTTTCGATGTCGAATAACGGCAGGGTGAAATTCAATATTTTCGGCGCTTCGCATGCGGAAGAAACAGGCGTTTCCATCGACGGTATAGGCTTCGGTGAGAAGATAGACCTTCAAAAGTTACAGCGCTTTGCGGACAGGAGAAAGCCCGTTGGCAGTTTCGCCACCGCGCGCAGAGAGCCGGATGAACTTATCGTAGAGAGCGGTATCGAAAACGGAATAACCACCGGCGGCGAGATAGTTATAAAGATAAAGAACGTAAACGTGCGGAGCCGCGATTATTCCGACCTTAAATTTTGCCCGCGCCCGTCGCACGCGGATTACGCCGCGTATATGAAGTACGGCGAAGAATACGATCATTCCGGCGGCGGAAAATTTTCCGCGAGGATGACCGCGCCCATGGTTGCGGCAGGCGGCGTCGCCATGCAGATTCTAAACGCAAAAGGGATAAGAATAGGCGGTTACGTTCAGGCGATAGGCGGCGTTTCGGGCGCCGGTTACAGGTTCGGGGAGATAGACGAAACAGCCGTTATTTCGGCGGGAGAAAGTGATTTTCCCCTGCTTGACGAAAGTTATAAACCCGCTATGCTGCGCGAAATAGAGGGCGCGGCGGCCGAAGGAGATTCCTGCGGCGGAGTTATAGAGTGCT
>JAFTDZ010000137.1 GCA_017453885.1 Clostridia bacterium | reverse complement strand
TGCTCCTTGGCATAGCGGGGTTAATAACGAAAAGCGGCGGGGGAGATTCGGCGAAAAACGATCCCGGTAAGCCGGTGGAAGAAATAGAGCTGGACGTAAAGGAGGCGGTATTCTGAAAAGATTTATTTTACTTACGATATGCTGTTTATGTTTGTTTTACGGCACTTTTACCGTAAAAGCAACCGCGGAGGAGATAAGAGATCCGGACGAAATACCCATAGAAACCGACCTTGAAAATTTTGATACGGACAGGTATCCTTCGGATCCGAACGGGCAGCACGGCATTCTTTATATGCGGGAATATTGCTATTCGGAAAAGGCGGCGTTAGAGGAAAGTTACCGTGTATATATTTACGTGTACAATCCCGCGGAAAAGGAAATCGATACGCAAAGCCGTTTCAATACCGTGAATATGGCTACGGAGTATAACGAAGAAGGCGAACCGATAGTTTTCGGGAACGTCGGGCTTACGTATCTTGACAGTACGGACGACAAGCGTTTCTATAAATTCAAAGTGACGGACGGCCTCGCCTTGCTGCATCAGGAGCAGGACTATATGCAAAGGCATAATAAGCGCAGGTACGACGTAGCCGGCTTGCAACTTTTGTATAAGTACAGTTATTACGCAAGCGACGCGGAAGTCGGGCTTACGTACGAGTGGAGGGGTTACGGCAGCGGTTGCGGCGCGAATGCGAACGCGGAAAGCACGCTTCGATGCACCTATACCGAAACGGAAACAATTTCTCTCGAACCTACGCCTACTATATACAGACCGGAAGGCACTAACGGCAAGAACGATTACACGCAGGACAGCCTTCACAGCGTATGGTTTTCGGTGCCGAACGAGTATATGGAAAAGTACGGCGAACTCTACGCCCTGCACGCAACTTACTTGAACGCGGTGTTGAAACCTATCCTGGTAACGGGAAACCGGGAGGCTTATACGGCGTTGCGGGAGTATCAAGGGATAGATATAGGCAGGCACACGGACGCTCTCGGCTATATGTATATGGGCGCGCACAGGGAACAAGGCAACGTTATGGGCGTGAACCTTACCGAACACGATTTCGGGTACGGATACAACGTTCCTGCGAACTGGCCCGGCAATATAGCGGTCAAGGGTTTTTACGGAGAGATCATACCCGCTCTGTACGGATTGTATTATTCGGGGAGCGGAGAGAACAGCGCGGATAGTTTTACCGTTCCGGCGTGGAGGATTTTGAAGGATATTTATTCCGTAGTTCCGGTGAGCGTGGAAGATTGTCTGTTCGGGGAAGATCCCGGCTCGGATATTTCCAAATCCCTGTTTTCAAGTTACGACGATGAGTTTACGGATATACGCATAACCCGAAACGAAACGTATTCGCTAACGAGCGAGAAAATATCTTCCACGTGGTGGGAAAAGTTGTGGGGTAAAAACCATATAGAATATTCCCATACGTTTGACGGGATAGAGGCTATAAAGCCGCTTGCCTCGTCGGATTTCGAGGGTACGTATTCCGAAATAGCGGACAGGCTGTACATAGACGAAAGCGACGCGTTTTCCATTCAGGCCGCCGTTACTGAGGCGGAAGAAAGAAATGAAACGGTATATTTGTTCCGTTACCAGTTGAGCGACTATATATCGCAGGAGGCCACGCTTTTTAAGAAAGGAAGTTTTCTCGGCGCGGAAACCTGGACAGCGGTAGATACCGACGCGTATTTCTTTCAGGAAACGGTCAACCTTCGGTTTGAGATCATAGACGTCACGTTTCAAGAAAGAGGAACGCACACCGTGATACCCGTCGTGATGAGTCCTATAGACGTTATTCCTTCCGCCACCCCGCCCGTGCATACCACCGCGGATACGAATTTAGATCAATGGTGGAAACTGCTGTTGGGACTTATAGGGCTTATACTGCTTATAATTATCCTCGCGCCCGTGTTGCCGTATATAATTCAAGGCGTTTGGTTCGTAATAACTCTGCCGGTAAAAGCGGTGACCAAAATTGTAAAGGCGTTTAATAAGGAGAAACCGAAATGAGAACGTTTAAGCGAATAATATTTGTTTCAGGCGGTTTCTTACTTTTGATAGTCGTGGGTTACTTTATCTATACGGGGGTAAAATTATGAAGAAGTTCAGGCATATTCTATGCTGTACTATAACCGCAGGATTTGCCCTGCTCGGCGTATTCGGGTTTCCTCACGCCCTTTCAAGACTTTGGGAGGGCGCGAGAGATCTCGGAACTTCCGTCGCGTTTTACTTTTGCGAGTTGTTCGGGAT
>JAFTDZ010000136.1 GCA_017453885.1 Clostridia bacterium | reverse complement strand
AGCCCTCGGAAGGTGAGCGTGTGCCAGAAACCTTCTTCCCGAAAGAAACTGTACCGCACTACTATGAAAAGCGGTATTATGCCGAAAATAAAGTAATACAGAATTATCGGCCCGATAACGCCCCACCCGCGGATATTTTCTTTAATTGTCAAGCGGCGGTATCTTTTCGCCGTGCCGTTCGCGCGCACCCTTTTCACCCGTATCCTTATTTACATTTTAGCCTTTACCGCCGCCTGAACGGAAGAGCAGAGAGATTCTATAGAAGTATCGGTCGTGAGAACGTTCCTGTAGAATGTTCCCATCGCAGCCCAAATATCGCTCGTATTCTTCGTAAAGCAGGGAATGCCGCCGCCGAAACCGCCGGAAAGGAGTTCGTCGATATACGGATTTATATTAGGCTGAATAGTTTTTATTTCCTCGCTTGCAAGCGTTTCGCTGTTGATGGGAAGCCTGCCGTCGTAACGGTAAACGAGTTCCTGCACCTTCGCGCTCGTAAGATATGCGAGGAAGTTTTCCGCCGCCTCTTTGTTCTTGCAACTCTGAGTTATGCCGAAAAGCACGTTGCCCGTAACGGCGTTGCCCACGCCCGTTCCGTCAGCATTCTTCGTGGGGAGTTTAGCGCTCTTGATATTGTCGCCCGCTTTAGCCATAGGCCAGGCGCCCTCTATCATATACGCGCTGCGATTTTTATTGATGAAGTAATCCTGCAACGTATCCTCGTTTTCCGTGGTGAGCGAATCCGCGTAAGAATACTTAGCGAGTTCGCGGAGGAAACCGAACGCCTCGATATTTTCTTCCGAATCGATAGTGAGTTCTCCGTTCTTCATAAAGTCGCCGCCCGCCTGCCGGAGGAAGGGCAACGCCCTGAACGCCCACGAGCCGAGACCGGAAACGTTGTTCATCATAAATCCGCCGTAATTCTTACCGTTCGCGGCGGCGTATTCGCTTACCTTTTTGCAGTTGGCGAGAAGGTCCGCCCAAGTAGCGGGTATCCATTCGCTTTCGGGTATGCCCGCTTCCGTTAAGATATTCGTATTGTATTGCAGACCGAAAATACTCGTGCACATGGGAACGGCGTAGATCTTACCGTCGATAGTTACGTCGCTGATGACCGACTTGACTACGTTTGAAAATTTATTCGCGTCCAACTCGGCAAAAAGGCCGTTTTGCGCGTAATAACTCATATACGTCTCGCCGATCATAATGTCGGGCAGAGAACCGCCGCTCTGGTAGTCGCGTATCATAAGCGTCTGCGCCTGATAGAGAGCCTCTCCCCAACCGTCCTCCTGAAATTGCAATTTTACGTTGGGGTAAAGTTCTCTGAACCCTTCCACAAGCGCCTTGCTGAACATAGCCTGATTGTAGAGATTCGTGCCCTCTTTCTCGCTGCGAAGAAGGGCGTTGTAGTTGTTTTTAAGCGGAGCCGCGGATTCGATTTTCAACGTTATCTGCGCGCCTTCGCCGCTGTCGCCGCTTTTTTCCGACGCAGTTCCCCCGCCGCACGCGGCGACCGCGAGAACGGAAACGCACGCCAGAACGAGTAAAAGTTTCCTGAATAGTCTGTTCATGATTATCCTCCTGTTTTTTATATTTTCCGCAGATGCCTCTGCGTATTCCACGGTACGTTATAAGTATAAAATACATTCGAGGACTTGTCAATACCAAATTAAAAAAATATAACTTAATAAATTCATTATGCTATATTTTTTAGACGTTTTCACCCCAAAAACAATGTCAAATGCTTGCAAAAAACACGCGGATATGATAGCATAATATTATAAGAGGAGGCGCTTGTTATGACCAAAACCAAAACGCCCATGTACTTATACGTTTATAACGATATAATTTCAAAAATCAAAAGCGGCGAATACAAAGTGGGAGATAAACTCCCTACCGAAATGGAATTGACAAAGATCTACGGCGTGAGCAGGATAACGATATCCCACGCGCTGAAGATCCTTGCCGAGATCAACCTCGTCTATCGGGTGAAGCACAGCGGAACTTTTATCAACGGGAAGATAAACCACAGCGAGCCGCTGATCGTTCCCGTTATTCTGCCGTTTGAAGAAAACTTCAACGAAACGGCAAAAGGGGTGCAATCCGCCGCGATAGCCAACAACGTGTTCACTCCGTTTTACAATTCGCGCAACAATATAAATAGGGAGAGAAATTTTCTTACCGAAATATTAAAGAGCAATTTCGACGGACTTATCGTGTACCCCTGCGCTTTCCTAAACAACATAGACCTGTACGCCGCTATCCTTTCAAAAGGTATCCCCATAGTATGCATAGACAGAAATATCGAAGGGCTGGATACTCCGCTCGTCACGTCCAACAACGCCGAAAGCATGAAGCAGATAGCGAACAAACTCGTTCGGCTCGGGCATAAAAAAATAGGGTTTTTCTCCATATGCGAACAGATGGCAACCACCGAAACCGCGCGTTTTACGGGGTTTTGCCAAGGAATAATCGAAAACGGCATCCCTCTCAACAAGGATTATATCTTCAACACGACGGACATACATAAGAAGGAGATAAACCTCTCCAACAAACAACAGCAGACTCTTTTCATAAAATACGTAAAAAGAGAACTCGAAAGGTATTTATCCCTCGAGGATAAGCCGAGCGCGATATGCTGCCTGAACGACACCACGCTCGAAACGCTTTGCTCTGTTGCGAAAAAAATGAACATACGGATACCCGAGGACCTTACCGTTACGGGCTTCGACTGCTTCGACGCGGAAAAGACCAAACAGCGCGGTTTTATAAGCGTAAAGCAGGACTTTTTCGGCATCGGCAACGCCGCGATGAAACTTATGCTGAATATCCTCGACGGAAAACCCTACCGCAAAAACGAACTCGTGGAATGTATGCTTGTGGAATAACGGGCGGTCGTCCGTTCAGGCGTAAATTAATTAAAAATATCGGATAACGCGCGTTTTACGGGGTTTTTGACCGTGGGCGCGTTTTTGGATCTGAATATAAATTTAATGATAAAATAAATATCCGCCCTGTTTTAAGGCGGATATTCGTTACTGAATTGTT
>JAFTDZ010000012.1 GCA_017453885.1 Clostridia bacterium | reverse complement strand
GAAAATCCTCCACCAGAAGGTATGGCAGGGTGAGGACTATGGGCGAGCCGTCCACTATTATCGCCACGCGCCCTTCCATAATGCGGGCGACCACCACGTCCGGCTTTTCCGCGGTGTTCAGTTGTTTGAAAACCGAAGCCTCTCTCGAACAGATAAGTTTAGCGATATAAGAGGAGTCGGAAACGTTGTCTATATCTATTTTGCCTATCCTGTCAAGCACGTCTTTCACAAGTTTTTCGTCGGCTATTTCCGAGATGTAAACCACCGATACCGCCGTTTGCGAAACCTTGCCCACGGTCATATTTTTTATTTTCAGGCTCTCGTTTTTTATTCTTCTTCTGAGAAGAGAAACGTTGGTCTTTATGCTCTCGTTGAACCCTTCTCTCGGGCCTTTTATAACCGTTTGCAAAGGCGGTTCGCTCACCGAACGCGCCTCGAACTTCTTTAAGTCGCACGAGAAGAAACCCTTCACGCCCTGCACCAGAAAAGCGGGGTTGCCGGAGAGTATCTCCTCCGTCATTTCGCCCGTTTCGCCGCCCGTTTTCACGTTTGCAACCTCTATCGCTCTAGCGAGGTTTTCCGGCGTAAAATCGCCGTTAAAGTGAGATAAAGGCCGTATTGCCTGTTCGCCGAGCGTGGTTTTATCCGTGATGGAATCGACGTATATCACCGCCGCTTCCCTTCCGGAAACGGAAAAGGAAAAGAAAATTATATCGTCGCTCGAAAGGATCTTTTTCACCTTTTCCGCGTCTTTTTTCACGTCGCCCGTAATTTTCATACATACAGTATAATTATTTTTCGGTTAATAATACGGCTTTCCGCTTGACTGTTTTTCAAATTTTGCTATAATTATCGAAAGAGGTAACTTATGAAAGGCAAAAAAAGAGTAAATTTCATCAACGTTTTGCTTATTGCGGCGGGCTTGCTGTTCGCGGTAATGGGGCTTGCGTTCAACCTTCCGGAGATAATCGAAAACGGAAAAAGGCAAAAGATATTCGAAACGGGCGCGGAGGGCGTGGGGCTGAACCTCGAATACCATTCCGGCGGGGTAGAGGTGAACGAAGTGCCTTATTTTTATATCGCCTTCGATTATTTTGATGAAAACGGCGTAAAGCATTCGGGCAGAACGTCGTCCTCTTATACGGAAACGGAAGCCGCGCGCGCTGTAAGCCGCGGCGCGCTCGCTATTATATATAATGATAAAGGGGCGGTGGAAAAAACTTTCGATAAAGCCTCGGCAAACAAGCCGCACAAAATTCTGCTGCTCGTCTTCTGCGGCGCGGGAGTATTAGTCGCGGCGTTCGGCGTTTACGGAATATTCCGTTACGGAAAAAACCCCGCCACTGTAGAGGCGAACGGCGTTTCAACTCTCGGCAGGGTGGAAGAAACGGAAACCGACGTGGACAGAAACGGTCAGCCCCGTTTTCGCGTAAAAGTTTCATTTCTCAACCAGCGGGGGGAGAGCGTGAACGGCGTAACGGAGTGGACGGAAGATTATTCGCTCGTTGCGGGCGTTAAAGCGGGCGATGAACTGCCCATAAAGTATTACGGGAAAAAGGTAATTATAGAAAGAGTGAAGAATGAAAAATGAAGAGTGAAAAATGACAGACCAGCCGTAAGGTCACTTCATACGCCGTCAGGCGTACTTCATTCGGCACCGCCGAACTTCACTCGCCGCAGGCGAACTTCACTCCGTCAGGTACTTCACTCCGTCAGGTACTTCACTCCGTCAGGTACTTCACTTTCCATCGTCATTCCGAGCGAAGTCGAGGAATCTGACCAATATTACAGAAACAGCCGGATCTCTCCACGCGCTGTCGCTTGGTCGAGATGACGAAATAAAAAAATCTCCGTTAAAATACAGAGATTCTTCATTCCGCTCCGCTACATTCAGAATGACAGTTCCGTCGCCCCCTGTGCAAGGGGCGGCGATATGCCGCATTGCGACGAGCAACCCGCTGCCCGACAGTCGCGAAAAGAAGGGCTCCCGCGGAGAATTTGAAAAATTATCCGTG
>JAFTDZ010000135.1 GCA_017453885.1 Clostridia bacterium | reverse complement strand
CGCCGCAGCGGTACAACGGCAACTTTTGACGAACTGAACAAGTTTTTCACCATAAGCGGTATGCCGGTCGCTTCGAGTTGTTTCTGGAACAACGTTTACGGCAGAGAAAGGGGTGAGGCGGAAAAGGACGAGGAAGGTTTGCAGACGGTCAGGCAACTTGCGCGCAACGTTTCTTTCCTTGTAAAAAGCATCGCGCTCGGAAAAAAAGAGTACGGCATGCCCGAAACGGAAACAAAAGTTTTTACGCATTTTATCAGATAAAAAAGGAAATTTACGAATGAATTATCGAGAGAACAGAGGTTTAGGGTTTGTCATAATATCCGTGATATACCTTCTCGCTGCGGCGGCGGGGGTAGTATCGTATATACTTCTTCCGTTCAACAGAACGATAAATCTTCTTATTGCAGACGTGACAGCCACGGTCGTAACCTTCGTTTTCAGCGTTATATTCGGCAACGCGTCGGTTTACGATCCGTACTGGAGCGTGCAGCCTATAGTTATACTCGTCGCGTTTTTTACCGTCAGCGAAGTTTCCTTATCGGGTATACTTATCGGCGTTGCCGTAACTTATTGGGGCGTTCGCCTGACGGCAAACTGGGCTTACACCTTCCGCGGGTTGAATTGTCAGGATTGGCGTTATACGATGCTTAAAGAGCGGACGGGCAAATTTTACCCCGTAGTGAATTTTTTGGGAATACATTTGTTCCCCACGCTCGTCGTGTATCTGTGCGTTTTGCCCGTAGTGGAAGTGCTTACCGGCGCTCCGCAGGCGAACGTTTGGAGTTTTGCGGGTTTCGCCATATCGGTCTGCGCCGTCACGTTGCAACTTACGGCAGATATACAGATGCACAAATACCGTAAAAACAGAACGGGCAATTTTATACGTACGGGGCTTTGGAAGTATTCGCGCCACCCGAATTATCTCGGAGAAATATTGATGTGGTGGGGCGTTGCGGTGTCGGCGGTATTCACCGTAGGCGGGTGGTATCTTATAGCGGGCGCTCTCGTCAATACGCTTATGTTTTTATTCGTCAGTATCCCTATGGCGGATAAGCGACAGGCGAAGAAGGACGGATTCGAAGAATATAAAAGACAGACGAGAATGCTCCTGCCTATCTGCAAAAAGCAATAAAAAACCCGCCTTCGATAGGGAAGGCAGGTTCCCGCTGGTAGCCCCAAGGAGAATCGAACTCCTGTTTTCGCCGTGAGAGGGCGACGTCTTAACCGCTTGACCATGAGGCCGAATGCTTTATTATTCTATCATAATAAGTTTTTTTTGGCAAGGGATTTTAACGGAAAAATAAAAATTTTTTTCGGGCGGGCGTAAAGTCGGTATGAATACGTTAAATTAAAAGTTGACATAAATATTTTTATTTGATATAATATATAAGAATGATACAAAATGTATAAAACGAAAGAAGGACGGAATTATGGGAAAGAACGGTAAAACGGATATAAGAGTTATAAAGACGAAGGCCGCGGTAAGGCGTTCGTTCCTCGCGCTCGCCTCGATAAAACCCGTGGCGGAGATCACGATAAAGGATATATCCGATCAGGCGAGAATCAACAGAACCACTTTTTATCTGCATTACAGAACGATAGAGGACATTTATAACGATATTATCAACGAAAATTTGGATTTTTGCAAGTCCATAATAGAAAAGCATAAGGACGAACTTAGCGAATTCGACTTCGCCGAATGCGCCGTTGAGTTTGCGGAACATCACGACGGAGTGTTCGGCAGCAATAAATATCTGAAAGGTTCACTTTTCGCCCTGTCTATGAAACGCACCGTCTGCGATATTTTTTGCAACGCCATGACCGAACTTTACAGCGATCCCGCAATGAAAGAAAAATATATACCGCTTTCGGACGCGGTCCTCGCGAGCATCGTCGCCGGAATGATCTCCGTTATTTCCGCTTGGATCTCTTCGGACAGAAGCGTTTCGCTTAAGGACAGTTGCAGGGAATTGAGCGACGCGATCCTTAACGGCATAAAGAAGAAATAAAAAAATTAAAGGCCGAGGTAAATTTACGGCCTTTTTTTCTTTTTTACCCGCGTGTGTCGTGAACGGAATAATGTTGAACCCGCTTTCGGCAGGTGGGTGTTCTGCTTACCGCCTCTGACTTCCTGCGTATAACGCCGGATATCCGTCCGGCCAGGCTTTGCATATCGGTACAGACGCAAACTCCCTTTGTAATAATGTGGATCCCATATAGAATCCGTTCCTCGTGCACTGCAGGCAATTTACAGTTATATTATACCCCTTATCGAGATAATTATCAAGCAAATTTAACGGCGGAAACAAAAATGAAATTGACAGTTTTAGGAAAATACGGTCCGTACCCGAAAACGGGGGCGAAAACGAGCGGGTATCTGCTGAATGCGGCAGGCGAAAATATTTCTTTTGAAATGGGCAGCGGGGTGTTTTCCGCTCTTTCGGAAAAAATATCTCCGCAGGATCTTTCGGCGGTGATTATTTCTCACTTTCACTACGACCATATATCCGACCTCGGCGTTTTCAACTACTATCTCGAATCGCTTTCGAGAAGAGGGGAATTAAAATGTAATTCAAGACTTATCGTTCCGGATGCCGACTGCCCCGAATTATCCGCGATTCGCCGTCTGAAATATTTTGACGTACAAGCGGTGAATGGCGGGGACACCGTACTGATCGGTGATGTAAAATTCACCTTCTTCGAGGTCAAACACCCCGTGCCGTGCCTCGGTTTCCGGTGCGAGGCGGAAGAAAAAACTTTCGTTTATTCCGGCGATACCGACACGTGCGAGGAACTTGAAAAGAACGTTTCGGGCGCGGATATGCTGCTTGCCGACGGCGCTTTTTTATCCCGTGATTACAGAGCGGGCGGGCCGCATATGAGCGTTGGCGAGTGCGCGCGCATAGCGAGGGAACACGGCGTCAAAACTCTTATTTCACACCTTTTGCCGACGGTCGGGGAGAGCGATTACGCGGGGGAGATAAAGGCGGAACCGCTCTGCCTGATAGCCGAGGAAGGAAAGACTTATTTTATCTGACGTTTTATGAAAAGGCTGTTTAATTTCCGTCCGGCGGTACTTTATCCGTCGGCTTACGCGCTCGGTATATCTGCGTTTGCGCTCGGAATAAAATCTTTTATAATACCAGCGGTTTTAATTGTTTTTATGCCTGTCGTAACGGGCGCCGTTTACGCGTTCATTAAAAATTCGTTCAATGCAAAAACAATACTTTTCACGCTGTCGTTCCAACTTGCGCTGCTTCTCGGTTTCTTCAGCGTGTCCGTTCGGTTCAACGCGTTTTTCAACGGGGAGATAAACGGGGAAACCTGCTCGGTCACCGCGGTGTTCGATAGCGAACGGACGGGTAGCGGGGAGAGGTCGCTCTGCTTCGAACGCGCGGAATTTTCCTTGAACGGCAAGACCGTAAAAGCGGGAAAAATTACCGTTGAAGTTCCTTCCGGCGTAAAGTTCGAATACGGCGATAAGGTAAAATTCATCGCCACCGTTTACGGCGCGAACGAAAGAGGGAACGGTTCGGCGGATCTGTACGCATTTACTTCCGGAGTGAAATACGAATGCGTTTCGGATATGTCGGGCGCAACGGTCGTCGGCAGGTCGCCCGGGCTTTTCGGCTTTGTGAGGAGGGCGCTCGAAAGGGTGGTGAAGAACGGTGTTGACGAGAACAACGCGCCCATTGTAAACGCAATGCTTTTCGGCGATAAAACGGAGATAAAGCCGTCCGTTATTTCGGGAATGAAGTATGCCGGGCTCGCCCATGTATTCGCGGTATCCGGTTTGCACGTCGGGTTCGTAGCGGGAATTATTTATTTCCTTCTCAAAAAGATAAAGGCGGGCAGGTGGGCGTCTTTCGCGGTAACGGTCGGCGCAACCTTCTTCTATTGCGGCGTGTGCGATTTTTCGCCGTCGTCGGTAAGGGCGTTTCTGATGCTGTCGTTTTATCTTTTTTACAGAACGCTCGGCATCAAGTACGATATGCTCAACAGCATTTTTACCAGCGCTTTGGCTATTCTGATATTCCGCCCGCAATATCTGTATTCCTACGGGTTCATATTATCTTACGCGGCGGTCGTGTCCATAGCGGTAATGGCGGGGCCTGTCTCGAGGACATTATCGTTTTTACCGTACGCCGTCCGCGGCGATATATCCACCGTGCTCGCCGCGCAGATAGGCGTGTTTCCCTTTTCTGTGGCGTTCTTCGGTTACGTAAGTTGGATTTCGGCATACATAAATCTTATCGTTATCCCTTTGATCTCGGTCGTTTTCGTTATTCTCGCAGTTTCCGTCGTTCTGTCCGCCGTTACTACTCTCTATAAAATATTTCTGTTCGCGCCGAACTTTCTTGTCGGCTTGCTCGGCGATTTCGTCGGAAAAACGGATTTTTCCGTATTCGCTCTGCCCGTTTCCGCCGGCGGAACGCTCGTTTGCGTCTATTGCGCGGGCGTACTTATCGCGTCGGACGTTCTCAACCTCAAATTCGGCGTGAAAGCGGCGGCGTGTACTTCGTTGATGATCATATACGTCGTATTTTCGCAACTTTTTACTTTCGGCGTATTGTAAAGCGTTGATTTTTTTTCGCGTTCGTGTTAAAATAAACAAAGTATCGAGAGGGAACTCAATTGAAATACAGTGAATTGAAACGCAGTCTTGCAAACGGGATAGAACCCGTCTATATTCTCACGGGGAGCGACGATTTCCTTCGGAACTACGCCGTTTCGCTTATAAAGGACAGGTGCGTTTCCATGCCCGATCTTAATTTCGCTTCCGTTGACGGCGAAAATATGTCGATCGCGGCGGAGAGCGTGTATACTTCTCTCGTTAGTTTTCCGTTTATGAGCGACAAGCGGATGGTCGTTCTGAAGGAATATTATCCCACGGCGGACGAATTGAAGAAAAACGGCCTTGCGGAGTACCTTAAAAACCCTTTGGAAACTTCCGTGCTCGCCTTCAACAATAGGAAGGATTGTCGCGCGCTTGAAAAGGCGGGCGCCGTCACCGTGGATTGTAACCCGGATATGGCGCTGTGCGTAGGATGGATATGTAACGAGGCGAAGAAAAACTCTCTCTCCGTATCTCCCGCCGTTGCGGGAAAAATTGCGGAATATTCCCTTCTCGATTTCACTAAAATAAACAGCGAACTCGGCAAACTTATCGATTACTGCGCCGAGAGCGGTACGATAGATATGAAGGCGGTGGACGAGGTCGTCCATAAGGACAGCGAATATCAGGTTTACGAGATGGTGGAACGCATTTCCTCCGGGAATTTCGACGACGCGTATTCCATCCTTACCGACCTTCTTTCCAAAAACGAAAGCGAGCAAAGGCTGTTTATTTCTATATATTCGCACTTCAGAAGGATGCTTCACGTTGCCGTTTCCGACGCGAAAAATTCCGAACTCGCGGAAGTTCTCGGGGTAAAAGAATACGCCGTAAAAATGACGAGGATGCAAACGCGTAAATTCCCCGTAAAGAGAATAAAGAGCATTTGCGAAAAGTTTTCTTTTTACGATGCGGCGTTCAAGAGGGGAGATACGGGGCTTTCATCGGTTCTGTGGAACGGCGTGTTCAGCGCGATGATAAATTAAAAATAAAAGATAAACAGGAAAGACGATTCAGAGGTTAAATACAAAATGAACTTTTTTCAGAAGATCGTTTCCGCATTTACGGAAACACACCCCGCGATACTTATAGTAGAGTTTCTCGCATTGCTCGTGTTGTTTTACTTCATGATGCGCGTGCTGAAATCGAACAATGCGGAACTGCTCAACATCCTGTTCGCGATATTCGTGGTGATCACGGGCGTTATATTTATTTTTATCGAAAATATAAACAATTTTATTTATGTTTTATTCCCGCTCGTCTATGTTCTCGCGATGATAGTCATGTTCTCTACGGAAATAAAGAGGACTATATGGAACCTGAGCAATAAGAAGAACATCGACGTGCGCCATCTCGACGTGGCGAGCGACCGCGCCAACACCAAGGAGTGCATAAACGAGATCATCAAGGCGCTTCAGAATATGTCCAAAAACGATATAGGCGCTCTTATTATACTCGGTTCCGCTCCGATACCTAATTCCATTCTCGAGAGCGGAGTGCATATGGATTGCGTTATCTCCGCCGCGCTTATAGAGAGCGTGTTCTTCCCGAAAACTCCTTTACACGACGGAGCAATGATAATAAAAGGCAATAAAATTTTATCGGCAGGCTGTTTTCTTCCGCTCTCTCAGGAAGTGAATATCCCCAAAGACCTCGGCACGCGCCACAGGGCGGGTATAGGCATAACCGAAACGATAGACGTTACCGCTATAATCGTTTCCGAAGAAACGGGCGTAATATCCATAGCGACGGGCGGCAAACTTAAACGGTACGCCGATTCCGAAATGCTTCGCCAGACGCTCAAAACCTTCTACGAACAGGAAAATAACGATTGAGGAGGATGACGGAAATGAAATTGAACGAGAAAAAGACGAATATAAAAAACGCCTGGTGGTATAAGATATTCATACAGAATATCGAAATAAAAATAATGGCGATACTTATAGCGTTGTTCGTAACGATAGTTATAAACATAAAGTAAACGAAGTATAAAAAACCTCTTTGCGGCAACAATTTACCGCAGGGAGGTTTTTATTATGAAAAATTATTTGACGCCGCTCGGCGGCAGAATCGACAACGGCGGTTGGCTTAGCGATCTCGAAGGGATCTTTTCACCGTTCTCTCCGTTTGAAAACAACGTTATGCGTACGGATATGAAGGAGTACCCTTCGTACTATCTTATCGAGATAGAGGTACCAGGTATCTCCAAGTCTGATATAGAAATAACCGTAGAAAACGGTTATCTTACCGTATCGTCCGTCAAAACCGATAAGAACGACGGCACGTTGGGAGAATGGAAGTATATAAGGAGAGAGCGGTTTGCCGGCGCTACCCGCTCGTTCTATATAGGCGACGTAGGCGAGGACGATATAAAGGCGACCTATACCGACGGTTTACTCTATGTCAACGTTCCCAAAAAGAACGCGAGCGGAACAGATACCGCAAAAAAGATAGAGATACATTGATCACAGATAGGCTTTTAGCCTCTTTTCGTAAGTTTCTTCCATAGAAGCGAGCCTGTTTGCAAGTTCCGCGACTTCCGGCGCCGTTACGCCTTCGTTTTCACCGAGATTCCTGTATATATCGGTAAGGCCCATAACGGTGCCTTTTATCATCATTTCGGCAAGGTGCGAACGCTTGTCGTTCTTCGCGGCGTTCATTTTTACCGAAGCCTTCAGCATCATTTTCTTCATCGGGCCTATGTCCTTCGGCGTTATTTCGTTTTCCTTCATATAGGCGGAAATTTCGTTGATGGCGTTCTTGTATCCGTCGAACTGCCTCTCGAGTTCTTTCTTCATCATTTCGTCGTCGGTTTCAGGCAACAGGTCGGAAATAGACTGCATTGCCACATGCGCGTTCTGAAACAGATCGTTCAGTATCTTTTCGTTTTCTTTTCGATTTGTCATTTTCAATTACCTCACTTTATAAAAAAGTTTGGCTAAAAAAATTAAAAGTATGTAAAATCGTTGACAATTCGAAAAAAATCCTGTATATTATATGGGAACCGCTCGGAACGGGCTTTTTTAAGCGCGCTTTGCGCCGCCTGCGTTATCCGGCGAGATTGGACAGGGAGGTAGAAAAATGTACGCTATTATTGCAAACGGTTCCAAACAGTACAAGGCTGCAGTCGGGGATACCATCAAGTTTGAAAAACTCGACGCGAACGTTGGCGACAAAGTGGAGTTTGAAGTTCTTCTCGTTTCCGACGAGAACGGCGTTAAACTCGGCGCGGACGTATCGGGCGTTAAGGCTGTTGGCGAAGTAGTTGCGCAGGATAAGGCCCGCAAGGTCATCGTGTTCAAATACAAAGCCAAAAAGAACATAAGGAAAAAGCAAGGCCACAGGCAGCCGTTTACTGCCGTAAAGATCGAAACGATCGGTTAAAAAAAGACATTCGGAGGAGTAAAAAATGTTATTGATCAGATTATTTGCTCATAAAAAAGGTGTCGGCAGTACCAGAAACGGAAGGGACAGCGAATCCAAGCGTTTGGGCGCCAAACGCGCGGACGGTCAGGCCGTGCTTGCCGGCAATATCATTTATAAACAGAGGGGCACGCACATTCACCCCGGCGTAAACGTGGGCATCGGCAGCGACGATACGCTCTACGCTTTGGTTGACGGCGTGGTCAAGTTTGAAAGACTGGGCAAAGATAAAAAACAAGTAAGCGTTTACGCGAAGTAAAACACAAAACGAAAGGCGGCTTTATCAAGCCGCCTTAACTTTTATTTTTTTTCGGAAGTCGTTATATCTTCATAATATACTATGTTTGCGTTGTGCGATCTCAGTTCTTCGGCAAACGCTTGGTATTCGTTATCGTTTATCACTATATTCGTAAAACTTCCGTCCTCGTGAAAAACGGTCAACTTGTTTACTTCCTTAAACCATACTATCTGCTTTATAGTTTTATAATCCGTGGTGTTTTTTATTAAGCCGAATTTCGTCACAAGAAAATTCTTTTCGAATATATATCTCGAATCTACGAATAAAGCGGTGATGATCACGAGGAAGGCGACGCTCATTATCATTGCCACGGCAACCGATATTACCGCATACACGCCTACTTCTTCCGAAGAAATAAGTTTTATCAATCTTATCGCGTTGAGTATAAGGCATACCGCCGCGAGCAGCAGGCCTATCGAAGCCACGATGAAAATTTTTCCGCTGAATTTGTATCTGTATCTGTTCATAATTCTCTTCCGGACGGTTTATTTATATCCATTTTAACATATTCCGATTAAAATTTCAAATTTATCGGATAAAAATTTTGAAATTTTCGGTTAATTTAGTATAATATATTTATGAGCATACTCGAAATCAGAAACCTGACGCAGTTTTACGACGAGCGGATACTGTTTAACGAGGCAAACCTCGTGATAAACAACGGGGAACATATCGGCATCGTAGGGCTTAACGGCGCGGGCAAAAGCACTTTTATAAACATAATAGCCGGCAACGTTTCGTGGGACGGCGGAGAGGTGAACTGGCTCGGCGGCATACGCAAGGGCTACCTCGACCAATACGCCACGCTCGACGGAAGCCTTACCGTTATCGAATACCTGCGCGATTCTTTCCGCCACCTTTACGAAATAAACGAAAAACTCGAAGAAATTTACGCGAAGATGGGCGAAGTTACCGACGAGGACGAACTTGATAAACTCGTCAGAAAAAGTTCCCGAATGCAGGACGAACTTAACGAAAAAAATTTTTACGATCTCGATTCGCAGATAAAAAAAGTGGCGAACGGCCTCGGCATAAACGAAGTGGGCTACGATAAAAAAATTTCCCTTTTGTCCGGCGGGCAGAGAGCGAAACTTATGCTTTCAAAACTCTTGTTGCAGGACCTTGACATAATGCTTCTGGACGAGCCTACCAACTTCCTCGACATAGAGCATATCGAATGGTTGACGAAATATCTCAATTCCTTCAAAAAGACGTTCATAGTTATTTCCCACGATATAAAATTTCTCAATAACGTGGCGCAATACATTGTCAATATAGAAAACGGTGTGATACGAAAGTTTACGGGCAATTACGATAAATTTCTCGCCCAGCGCGATATGATAGCGAAACAGTACGAGGAAGATTACGAGCGCCAGCAAGCGGAAATAAAGAAGATGCAGGATTATATCGACAGGAACAAATCGCGCGCTTCAACCGCCGGAATGGCTAATTCGCGAAAGAAAATGCTTGAGCGCATAAACGTTATGCAAAAGCCCGTCACCGTTCTCGACGCGGACTTTTCCTTTCCGTATATCGACCTTAATTCAAAGGATCTTCTTATCGTCAAAGACCTTGTAATAGGTTACGACAGACCGCTTATACCGCCCGTATCATTCCATATGTCGTCCCGCTCGAAATTATGGATAAGGGGCACCAACGGCGTAGGCAAGACCACTTTATTGAAAACGCTTATGCGGCTTATACCGGCAATATCCGGAAGTTTTAACTTCCATATTGCAACAAAGGCAGCCTACGTGGAGCAAGATCTGAACTTTCCTAACCCGAACTCGTCGGCAATTCAATATTTTCAAGAAAGATTTCCTAAATTCAAGTATAAGGAAGTGCGTTCGGAACTCGCCAAAGTAGGGCTTAAGGGGGAACTCGCTTCACGCCCGATAAACACTCTTTCGGGCGGAGAGCAGGTCAGAATCAAACTCGCGTGTATGAACAACACGCCGTCCAACATATTGATTCTCGACGAACCCACGAATCATCTCGACGTTCGCGCCAAAGAAAAATT
>JAFTDZ010000134.1 GCA_017453885.1 Clostridia bacterium | reverse complement strand
GTGAGCGGAACGGCATATTTCTGCCCGTAGCCGAAAGTTACCACGCCTACTTTGTAATTGTCGTACCGCCCTTCTCTTAAAACCGTTTGAACAAAATTGTCTCTCAATTCCGCGGATTGCTGCTCGGTATCGGATACGTCAACAAGAATAATGATCTCGTTTTCTTTGTTAGGCACTTTATAGTTTATTACAATACCCGCAAGGGTATTTATTGCCAGAAAGACGACCACGAGAAACAGCACCATGGAAGATATGCGATTCCTCGTTTTTCTGTACTTTGGCGAAAGCCTGAAATAAGGTATGAACGCAAGCGCCAACGCGGGGATAAAGAGAAGAAGCAACCAAGGATATAAATAATGTATACCGGTACTCATACGCCCCTCCTTATACGCCCTCGGTAAGATGCAGTAACCGCTCTATAAAGAGGAGCGAAACCAATCCTATCGCAAAATATAAAAGTAAATCCTTAAAATAGTCTGACATATCTGTTTCTATGTAAGGAACGGTAAGCCCGTCTTCGATCTTCCAGATGTCGCTCTCGTAAGCAGGCATATGAACGAAAACGTTTTCGGAAATATCGTCACCGAAATACGTGGTTTGAGAGAACGTATATGTGCCGGGTTCCGTAAAAGTTATGTTGTACGGGAATTCCGTTATGGTCGGTATCGACTCGGCAGAATCCGAACTCAGCGCCACATCCAAACTTTCTCCGCGCGAATTGACAGCAACGGTATCTCCCACTTCATAAAAGTATTTTCCCACCGTAGAAGGGAAAAAGTAGTTGAAAACATTGATGAAAAGTTTCGGATACGCTTCGTTAAGGGCTATGTTGGAAAAATGCACGCTGAAAGCCATTATAATAATTTTCGAACTTCCTTCGTTCTGCACTATAAGGGCGGGATCTCCGCTCGGGCACGTTATCAGTTCTTTATACACTCCGGTATCGTAACCCGATATTTTTCTGAATACGGAAATGCCGAGAGCGGGGCGATCGTCACCGAAATACAGGTTGATCCCGTTCATTATCGGGTGATCGAAATCGCTGCCTTCAAGAAGATCTTTGAGTTCGAGATTATCTAACGTGCCGAAATAGTATGGCACTTCATCAATTCTCGCGCCGAGGTTGTAAGGCGTGCTCGACGGATCTATAAGGAAAACCACGCCGTCGGTAGGAAGCCTTTCGGGCATAATGTTTTCAAAAACGTAAAAATCGTAATCGCTCGTGGCGGGTTCTTCCCCCGCCTTGACCTCTTTTACGTTTATATCCCATTTTCCGGCTTTACTGAAATGACTTCTTAGGTTAAGCAACGCGCCGCGCGTAAACGGGTTGGCGTTATTGCTGGCATACTGAACTTTTATAACGGGCTTCTGCCCGCCGTAAATATTGAAACTGTTATCGGCTTCGCTAATGGAATCTTCGAATTCGTCTATCCATACGTGCGCCGTTTGATAAGACGATATCAAAAAATCATCTCCCTGCTCTATTACGGTTATATCGGCGTTTTCACCGTAATCGATGGCGCTTTCCGGATGGCGGAAAATTACTGTCTGGGGTACGCCGTCCGGACAATATACGTATGCCTCGTAATGATTCGGATTGAGATCGGGAACGGAGGTATCCACGTCTTCCCCCGCATTTACGTGTTCTACGTTAAGGTTTAACGTAGCCTCGTAAGCCATGCCGTAACTTGCTATTTCAACTATAAAATTATAATAGTTTTCATCCGTTTCGGCATAAGCGTTAAGAATGGCAACGTTCCATTCGCTTCCTTTTTCATATACGGGAACAACTTCTACTCTTTTGGGGGGATTGACGTAATCCGTATCCGTAAACAATACGATCTGGGCGGAAGGATTGTCGGAAAGCACGTCTTCACACTTTACCATGGCGGCCTCCATATCGGCAATGCCGTAAGTGCAGGCCCTTTCTCCGGTCAACATCTCGTCCATAAGAAGTTCAAACTCGTATTCGTCTTCATACGAACAACGCTCCACGAGATATTCCGGATCGCTGTCGGCAATTATAACCGAAACGAACCCTCTTTTGCCGAAAACGGCTTTCGCGCGGTCTCTGAGGAGTTTAACGGCTCTCTCGTAACGTGTTTCGCTGTCGCCGTTTACCGCGCGCATGCTTGCGGATGCGTCCAACACCGCTATTATTTCATCAAAATCGGCTTGCTCTTTGAGAATTTGCGACGGCCGCGCCAATATAAAAGCGCAGATAGACAATATGAGTATCTGACAAAGTATTATTATTAAATTTCTGAGTTTGCTTACAGGTATGCTTCTCTTTCTGTACTTCAAACTCAACTTCCATACATACGTGCTGGAAATTATCCTTTGTTGGTAATTAGGCTTGATTATATAGATTATAATCAGCGCAACCACACCGAGAAGACCTATAAGCCCCAAGGGAAGTAAAAGCGTCATGACATTATACCTGCTTTCAACAGTTCGCCGAACAGCACCTTTTCAATCGGAATATCTGTTCTTACTGTTATAAAATCAGCCCCTCTTTTCGAGCAAAAAGTCTGTATTTCATGCTTAAAATCTTTAAGGGCTTCCGCATAAGCGCGTTGCATACTGCGCGTTATGCGCAATTTCATATTTTTATTGTCGGAAAGGTCAACGGCTTCGCTGTCGATAAGATTTACCCTGCCGTCGTAAGCGGGGTCGTCTTCATCGGGGGTGAGAATTTGCACCAGCAAAACCTGCCTGTTTTTATATCTAAGATAATCGACCGCCTTCTTCCATTCGTTATCGGTGAAGAAATCGGAAATTATTACCGAAAGCCCGTTGCCGGAACTTGTATCCGGGCACCCCGTAACGCAGGAGTGTATAAAGGTTTCACCGTCAAACGTGAGTTCTTCGAGTTCGGAAACCGAACGGTAAAAGGAATTTTTACCGATTATTGTGCCGAACGGATTTTCCGAACGCTCGCCTTTCATGAGATTGAAAGACAGTTTATCCATATTGTGTACGGCAAGAAAGCCCATTGCGGCGGCGGCAGCAACGGCATATGCCGATTTTTTAGGATCGTTTTTGCCCATAGACGCCGAGCAATCCAAAAAAATCTGCACTTGCATCTGTCTTTCATCGGTAAACAGTTTCAAAAAATATTTTTCGAAACGGCTGTACAAATTCCAGTCTATTCTCCGTATGTCGTCGCCGAGTTGGTATTCGCGGTAATCGGCAAATTCAACCGTCTGACCGTATTTTGAAACGAGGTGTTTTCCTCCGAAATAACCCAGAAGGTCTTTTCTTAAATTCAACGATAGCGTTTCCAGCCTGCTGAAAAAACGGTCGTTGAGAAACGAACCTTTCATTATATTCTCCGTATTACTTGGTTACTTTATATTTTATATTTTTTGCTTAACTCTTCTATTATCATGCCGATAACGTCGTCGGCAGATACTCTCTCCGCTATCGCTTCGAAATTCATCTTTATGCGGTGGCGGAGTACGGGATAGGCAAGTTCGTTTACGTCGGAATACGCAACGTTGAATCTTCCCTTGATAAGAGCCTTGACCTTGGCGGCTGAAATTATAGCCTGACCGGCACGCGGGCTGGCGCCGAGGCGAACGTATTTTTTAGCCGCTTCAGAAGCGTATTCGCTGTTGTTGTGGGTGGCGGAAGTAAGAGTCATAGCGTATCTCATAACGTCTTCCGCTACAGGTATCTGATTGGCGGTTGCCCTCATCTGAATAAGTTGTTCGCCGGTGCAGGCGCAATCGGAAACCTCATCCATCGTCTTCTGCGTCATGTTTACTATATCCATGAGTTCGTCAAGACTCGGGTTCGGAACTATGAGTTTGAACATAAAACGGTCCATCTGCGCTTCCGGCAGAGGGTAAGTACCGTCTTGCTCGATCGGGTTCTGAGTGGCAAGAACGAAGAAAGGTTCGTCGAGTTTTCTCGTAACGCCCATTACGGTAACCTTGTGTTCCTGCATGGCTTCGAGCAGAGCCGACTGGGTTTTAGGGGTAGCGCGGTTGATTTCGTCCGCAAGAACTATGTTGCTGAAGATCGGCCCGGGCTGAAATTCGAATTTGGCGTTGCCGTCTTCCCCTTTAACGATAATGTTGGTGCCGGTAACGTCGGCAGGCATGAGGTCGGGAGTGAATTGGATACGCGAAAACGGCATATCGAAAACGCGCCCAAGCGTTCTTACAAGACGGGTTTTACCTACCCCGGGAACGCCTTCCAAAAGCACGTTGCCGCCCGCTATCATGGCTATTATCGTGCCTTCAACCACTTCTTTTTGCCCTACAACGTCTCTCGAAATCTGTTCGAAAATATCGTTGCATTGTTTACTGAATTGTAAAATATCTATTTCCGTTGCCATAATTTGTCACCTTAAATTTATTTATTCCGCTATTATTTTGAAATAGTTTTCTAAGTATTCTTTCATTTCTTTATCGATAGACTCGTCCTGCGAGAGGGCTTCGGCCGCCTTTTCGTTATATTCATTATAAAGGTCGCCGCCGTAATAAGTTTGCCCGTCTATAATCTGGTTTGCGGGATCATACTTTCCGCCGCCGGCATTTCCTCCGGGTTGGTCGTTGGCGTCATCGGACTCCGAGTTGCCGTCGCCTTCACCCTCCATTCCGTTAGGGCCGGGTTTACCGTTCTGACCGGGTCTGTCTCCCGCCTGATCGCCTTCTTTACTCTTATCTCCGTTTCCCTGAAAAGGGCTGTCTCCGCTGGCGGGAACGAAATACGCGATTATCTTCATGTTTTCAAAAACGTTCGCTTCGAACCTAACGGGGTCCTCATAGCCGTCCGACCACATCATAAAAGCCCACTCGTCTTCGGCTATCGCCATTACGGGGTTGGTGTTTTTACCCGCCTCTACGATCTGAATTTCCTCGTCGATAACGATTCCGTTCCCTTCAACGACGTAGGTCACTTCGTAAAAGCGCTTGTTCCTCTCCTCTTCGACGGTTCTTATTATATCGCCGCCGCTTCTTATAACGCCCTCCGCGCTGAGGGCGGAAAGCACGGTCGTTCCCGTACCCAATAAAAATACTACGGGCAATATTATGAGGAGCGCGAGCGGGATAGATATTTTAAGGAGCGTTTCGCTGACCTTTGAAAGGGCAGAAGCGGCGTCTTCACGCTGGCGCTCGAAGATATAATCGCTCTCCCCCTGAAATTCCTTCATGGTTATAACTCTTTCTTCGAGGCCCAAAGCATCTACCCGACGGGCTACGTAATAGTCGTTCGGCTTGAATTTCAGAAAGTAAAACAAGGCGAAGGCCGCGGCAGTAACTACCGCAAAAACCACAAACGAAATCCAGTAGTTTTTATAACCCGTCATCCAAACGATAAATCCCGAAACCACAAGGGCGGATAACCCTATCAGCAAACCGAAAGCAAGCGATTTCAATATCGCTTCTTTCGTTAACCGGGCGCGGTACTTTTTGAGAAGTTCTTCCGTTTTCACGTTGATTCTCCTTTACTTAATTTCTTATTTTATAAATGATTTTAACGCTTTTGAGATATTTACTTTCAAAAAAACATTACACTTATTGTTATATAATAGTTACTATATATTATATCATTTATCATACACGTTGTAAAATATTTTTCCGCAAAAACTTGAAAATCCTCTTTATCGGATTGAAAAATTTTCGTTCCCGCCATAAAGAGAATTTTTGTAATTCGCGTTGTTTTAAGGATAATTTCTCCGCCGCGGGAAAATCCGTTCCCTTGGCGGAGAAATATATTCTTAATTAAATTTTACTTTATGCGGTAAAATCATTCTTCCGCCTGCTTAGTTCCTAAAAAAGACGGATAGTATGAATTTTCGTAAGAAACGCCCTCGAGGTCGAGTTCCGACGCGTCGAGATTTACGCAGTTGCGGAACGCATAATGGCCTATATACTGTACGTTATTCAGAACAACGCCGGTAACGTTTTCGTTTCCGTCAAACGCGACGGCGGCAATAATCGTTATTTCTTCGGGAATTTCAACTACTCCGCCCGTAAGCGCGGGGAAT
>JAFTDZ010000133.1 GCA_017453885.1 Clostridia bacterium | reverse complement strand
GTTTTTATCTGATTTTTAAGCGAAAGATATAGTAGATATAAAAGGTCACGGGAGAGATTCTGTGACCTTTTACCGTATAATACATATTTACACAGCCGGAAAATTGCGGCGAAATATGTTTACGCTGCGCGTGGCAATTATAATTATTCAAATTATCCGCAGTTTTTTGTTGCGGATTATGCGGAAAGTCGCCGCTTGGATAAAAAATTAAAAAATTTTGAAAAATAACTTCAAAACGTTTGACAAATTTTTGTTATCGGAATATACTGTAAACAGTTGAACAATTATTCAACCGTTCAACCAAAATAAAAAAGGAGCGGCCATGAAAAAAGACGATTATTTATCCGATGCGTGCGAATGTAATTTAGTGCACGACAATATCGTGGAGAGAGTCCGCGCCGCTATGCCGGATGAGAACACCCTCGTTGACGTTGCCGAACTTTTCAAAGTTTTCGGGGATTCCACGAGGACGAGGATACTTTCCGCCCTGTTCGAGGCGGAACTCTGCGTGTGCGATATAGCGAGCCTTCTCAATATGACGAAGTCCGCGGTATCCCACCAACTGCGCATACTCCGCCAGACGAAGATAGTTAAAAACCGCAAACAGGGCAAGGAAGTTTACTATTCGCTTGACGACGAACACATCGCCCGCATTTATAAAACCGCCCTCGAACATCTGAGCGAGGATTGACCGCTGAAAAAGGAGATAAAAATGAAAAAGGCTTACAAGATGACGGATCTTTGCTGCGCTAACTGCGCCGCCGAAATCGAGCGCGACGTCGGCAAAATAGAAGGGATAAAGGAATGTTCCGTGAACTTCATTATGCAGAAGATGACCGTGGATATAGACGACGGCGCCGACTTCGACAAATTGTATAAGAAGATGGAAAAGGCAGTAAGAAAGGTGGAGCCGGATTGCGATCTGGTGCTTTTATAAGAGAAAAACGGGACTTTCGATAAAATGAATAAGAATAAAAGAACGCTGATACGGATAATTATAGCGTTCGTTCCGTTCGCCGCGGCGCTCGTAGCGTTCAATCTCACGCCGCTTAAAAGTTTCAAACAAGCGGCTGAAGCGTGGGCGTTTGGCGATTACCGCTTTTACGTTTACGTCGCGCCGTTTATCGCGGCGTATATCGTAGCGGGGTACGACGTTATAAAAAAGGCTTTCCGCAATATTTTTTCGGGAAGGCTTATGGACGAAAACTTCCTTATGACCGTGGCGACTTTCGGCGCGATAGCCCTCGGCGATTTTGCCGAAGCGTGCGGCGTTATGCTGTTTTACCAGACAGGAGAACTGTTCCAGAACTACGCGGTGGGAAGATCGCGCAAATCGATAGCGGCGCTTATGGATATACGGCCGGAATCGGCGCGCGTTATCAGGGGCGGCAAGGAGATCACCGTTTCACCCGAAGAAGTGGAAGCGGGTGAAATACTCGTGATCCGCGCGGGCGAACGCGTTCCGGTGGACGCCGTGGTGACGGAAGGCAAAGGCTCTCTCGATACTTCTTCGCTCACGGGCGAATCCGTTCCGAGGGAATTTTCCGAAGGCGATACCGTATTGAGCGGTTCGATAAACCTTACGGGAGCGGTGAAGGTGAGAGCGGAGAAGAAGTATGAAGATTCCACCGTGGCGAAGATACTCGACCTTGTGGAAAACGCCTCGGCAAGAAAGGCGAAGAGCGAAAACTTCATAACTAAATTCGCCCGTTACTATACCCCCGCCGTGGTTTTCGGCGCGCTTGCGCTCGGCGTAATACCGCCGATATTCGTCGGCGAATGGGCGGTGTGGATAAAGCGCGCACTTACATTCCTCGTTGTTTCCTGCCCGTGCGCGCTGGTCATCAGCGTACCGCTTTCCTTTTTCGGGGGGATAGGCGGCGCGTCGAGGCAAGGCGTGCTTATCAAGGGCGGCAATTATATCGAATTACTTGCGAAAAAGGGGACTTTTGCGTTTGACAAGACGGGCACGCTCACGCTCGGGACATTTGAAGTGACGGGCGTTTATCCCGAAGAAAACGCCGCGGAAATATTGCGCGCGGCGGCGATCGCGGAGAGCGGTTCCCTTCACCCGATAGCGCGTTCGGTATCGAAATACGCGCCCGAAACGAGCGCGGAAGGCTATACGCTCACCGAGGTAGCGGGAAGGGGCGTAAGGGCCGAGGGCAAAGGCGAGGTATTGCTTTGCGGGAACCTCGAGCT
>JAFTDZ010000132.1 GCA_017453885.1 Clostridia bacterium | reverse complement strand
GGCAACTATAAGCGCGTCTGCCTCGGCAAAATCGGCGGCGGTCTCGTTCACGGCGTCGTCAAACACGCATTTACCGTTTTTATAACAACTTCCGCAGGCTATACAACCGCGTATATCCTTGTTGCCTACGGTAACTATTTTCGTTTCCATTCCGTTTTCGGCGAAAACTTTTTCCATTTCTCTTATCGCCACGCAGGTGTTACCGTCCCTGCGCGGACTTCCGTTAATAATAAGAACTTTCATAACTTTTTCCTCTCTATTTTTTATAATTTATAAGGTCTTTTACCACCTCGCCGGCGATTATGAGCCCGACGACCGGCGGCACGAACGCGTTGCTGCCGGGAATATCCCGCCTGACCGAACACTTGCGGACGGTACCCTTCGGGCAGATGCAGTTCGTTTTACAACTTATCTCGTCCGTTTCCTTCGGCTTTATAGGTTCTTCTTCCGAATACACCACTTTAAGGCTGTTTATCCCTCTCTTTTTAAGTTCCCGCCGCATTACCTTTGCGAGCGGGCATACCGAAGTTTTATATATGTCGCTTACGCGGAAAGCCGTGGGATCCATCTTGTTGCCCGCGCCCATCGAACTGATGACCGGCACGCCGCATTTCACCGCGTTTTCTATAAGGGTGAGTTTGCCGGTAACCGTATCTATAGCATCGACAACGTAATCGTAAACGGAAAAATCAAACTCGCCTTGCGTTTCCGGCATATAAAAAGTTTTATGCGCGGTAACTTTACACTCTGGGTTTATTTCCGCTATACGCTCGGCGGCAACGTCCACCTTGTACTTGCCCACAGTTTTGCCCGTGGCGTATATCTGACGGTTTATATTTGTAAGGCATACCCTGTCGTCGTCGATAATATCTATCGCGCCCACGCCCGAACGGGCAAGCGCTTCCACCGTGTAACCGCCCACGCCGCCCACGCCGAAAACCGCCACGCGGGAATTTTTAAGTTTGTCCATCGCATCACGGCCGAGCATCAACTCGGTCCTAGAAAATCTGTTAAGCATATTTATCTTCAATTTATTGAAATCTTAAATAAAATTATATCAAAACAAGAAGGGCAAGTCAATGAAAACAGAGGTAAATTCTAAAGCGTTTGCTTTACGAAAACGTTTTCGCAATACCTTTTCATTTTATCTTTCGCCCACAGACAAAGTTCCAAACTTTCATACCCGCCGTAAACGGCGCTTCCGCTTCCGCTCATGGATATGAACGACGGGTTGAGCGATAAAAGCGCCTCGTAAACGGCGGATATTTCCTTATTGAGCGAACAGGCGGGGGCTTTTAACGCGTTGAAAATTTCCCCTTTCAATTCCCCGCCCTCTTTTATAGCGCGGATAATTCCAGCCGTATCCGCGCCCGTAGAAGGGTATTCTCCCCTGTCGAATTCGGCAAAAACTTCGGAAGTGTTACTGACGCTTTCGGGAACGGCAATAACAAAATAATAAGGTCTTTGAGCGGAAAACCGTTCGGCAACGCTCCCCTTCCCTCTCAGCCTCGCAAAGCCGCCCCCGCAGAGAAATTCGCCGTCGCTGCAGAGTGAATTTACAAGGGGTAAAACGTCTTCGGAAACATTGTACGCTTTCATCATTCCTTTGACTACACCTACTATATCCGCGCTGCTTCCGCCGAGTCCGCTTCCTACCGGAATGTTCTTTGTTAGTTTTATGTCCGCGCCGAAGGTATCGAATTTTTCCATAAAGGCGAGCGCCGCTTTATATGCGTTATTATCCGTTTCGGCGATTTCATGCGCGGAAAAACCGCCCTGCGAGATCAGATTGACTTTGCGGTCGTTACGCGTTCTTACGGTAACTACGTCGCAAAGATCTATATTCGCAACGACGGTGTCGAGATCATGATGATCTCCGCATCTTCCGAGGACGTTGAGCCCAATGTTTATTTTTCCGAAAACTTTTGTTTTTACCGTTTTTATCATTTGAATTAAACTTTTATTTTACATATTTCTGTAAACGATTATCCGCTCCGCGCCGGTCAGCGGGAAAGTTACTTCGGGGTTCAGTTCGGCTATAACTTCCGCGCTCACGCCGAGTTCCTTGCAAACGTCCCACAACGTATCGTTCCCCTTTGCGATATAAACGCTTATCGCGGTAGTCTTTTCTGTTTTTTCGTCGCCGACGGTTATTTCCGATACCGCCGTATATTGTTCAGTAGCCTTTTCGGTAACGGAAAATCTGATCGCCGCGTCGAAGTCGAGCGTGTTCCTGAGTCTGTAACCGAAGTTTTCAATCGCTACACAAATTGCATATTCCGTTGACTTGTTGCCCGCGAACGGGACCTCGAACGGAACGGCGGCGCGCTTGCCCGAATAGCCGTTTTCGCTCGCCTCTATCACCGTGGCGGAAATAACGCCGGAAATAAGGTTATTATCGGCGTTCAGCCCGACGTTTTCTATCCTTTCGCCGACCACCGCTACAATTTCCGCTCCGTCGGTGAATTCGTGATCCGTGGAGCCGGAAATCTTTTCCGCGGTTCCGTACTGCGCGGTTACGAATTGATTTGTAAAACCGCTTACCGTCACGCCGACTTCGTTCTTCACCGAATACGCGTCGCGCGCCAACCTGACCGTTTTTCCCGAATAAACGCTGCCGTAACAGTCCATATCGAAGGACGCGATGACCGCGCTCGTATCCTTTTCCTCATCGACCACCACTTTGATGGCGCATTTTGAAAGGGAAAGAAAAGCGGCGGCCTGCATCTCCGGCGATGCGGAACGCATTTCCGCCTCGAGTCTGAACGGAATTGCCCTGTTTTCTTTTACTATAACATTTTTTTCGTTATTTTGCAACAGCGTCAACGATAAAAATACCGTTCCGTCCAAAATAATTGCGCCGATGCCGCTCTGCACTTCGGAAAGGCAGACGGTCGCAGTATGCATAAGCACGTCTTTTACGGGATAGGCGAGATCGAATTCGTCGTCGAGTTGCAAGGCGGACTTTCCGCTCTCCTCAAGCGTCTTTATCTCTTTTTCTTCAAGGTCGCACAGAAGGTCGTCTCCGCCCGTCAGAACGTTTACGGTATTTACCTTATTGACGTTTATTTCCGCGTTTACTACCGCCTGAATGATATACCCGCCGTTGACGAATCTTGCTTCCGCGCCCGTTACGGTATAATTTATATATCCGACGGAACTCGCCCCGGTATTTTCATATTTATCGGTAAATTCCACGCCGCATTCGGTTTTGGCGGGAACGCCTTCGGCTGTTTCGTAAAGAACGCAGAAAGTAACCCTGCCGCCGTACCTTACTTCCCCGTCGGCTATCTCCTCGCCGACGGACGCCGCCGCGCCCGTTACCGCAACGACGTTTTTTATATCTGCCGACGCGTTTACCCGACACTCCACTTCGGTTTGTTTATAAAAAGTTTGTTCTCCGTAAAATTTCAATTCTTCGTAATTCGGCTGTACCGACATTGAAAAACACCTCCGCATTTACTTGTTGCTATATTTTATTTCCGAAAAGCGCGTTTTATGATTGCGCCGCCGTTTTTTTTATGGTATAATTTGCGTAAAGAGTCCGGCGACCGTTTTACGCCGCGGGACAAAAGAAATTTTTCAAAGAGAGATTTTATGCTGGTAAAGATAAAAAAACTTAACGACCGCGCGAAATTGCCCGCTTACGGTTCTGATTATTCCGCGGGCGCCGATCTTTACGCCGCGACGGACGTTCCCGTTGAAATAACCCCGGGTGAGACGGTTTTTATCGGAACGGGCATCGCGGCGGAAATTCCGAAAGGATACGTCGGCCTCGTTTACGCCCGCAGCGGCCTCGCCTGTAAAAAGGGGCTTGCGCCCGCAAACAAAGTAGGCGTTATCGATGCGGACTACCGCGGCGAAATCAAAGTGGCGCTTTTCAATCACTCGCCGTCCGTTCAGACCGTGGACGCAGGCGAGCGCGTAGCGCAACTTGTTGTAGCGCCCTTCCTTAAATGCGAATTCGAGGAAACGACGGAACTTTCCGAAACGGTTCGCGGCGAAGGCGGTTTCGGCTCCACCGGCAAACTGTAAACACCGAAGATAAAATGGTTACGGAAAATTTAAGCCCCGTTTTTTTCGGTAAAATAAAAAAACTTCTGGGCGACGAATACGAAGATTACGTAAGATCGTTATCCGCTCCGCGCGAACGGGGATTGAGAGTTAACGCGTATAAAACCACCGCAGGCGAACTCGCGGAAAAATTAGACCTACGCAAACCCGTTCCGTTTGAAAAAAACGGGTTTTTTATAGGCGAACGCAAATTCGGCTCGCACCCGTACCATCACGCGGGATTGTTTTATTTACAGGAACCCTCGGCAATGTTGCCCGTCGCCGCGATAGCGCCTTACCTTAAGGGGAATATCCTTGACTTATGCGCCGCGCCTGGCGGTAAATCCACGCAGATAATCGATAGTATGCGGAAGGGGTCTTTCCTTATAAGCAACGAAATAGTTCCGTCGAGGGCGGGCGTTCTGGCGTCCAACCTCGAGAGAATGGGAGCGACTTCCGCCGTGACTTGTATGAAACCGCAGGATATGGAAAAGATCTGCCCGTCTTTTTTCGACGCGATCATCGTTGACGCGCCTTGTTCGGGCGAGGGTATGTTCAGAAAGGAAGAAGCGGCGATAAGGGACTGGAGCGAAGCCAATGTAAACTCCTGCGCGGCAAGGCAGTACGAGATACTGTTATCCGCTGCCGATATGCTCAAAGCCGGCGGGTATATGGTCTATTCCACCTGCACTCTCAACACCGTCGAAAACGAAGGGGTTATAATTAAATTCCTTGAAAAAAGAAAGGATTTTACGGCTGTAGAGCCGAACGATACAGTCCGTAAAAACACCCGCCGCGGTTTCGGACTGAACGAGGCTATGCGCCTTTTTCCCCACTCCTTTGCGGGAGAAGGGCACTTCGCCTGTCTGCTTAAAAAAAGAGAAGGCGAAACGGATACCGCCTATCGTACTTTCACGCCGTTTTCGCCGCTCAAAGCGGAAAAAACGCAGGTTTACGACTTTCTTTCGGAATTGGGAATAAATACTTCTTCCGTCCGCACGGAAAAATACGCCGATACCGTATATATCGTTTCGGAAAATTTTTCCGTACCTCAAGGGTTGCGGATATTCCGCGGCGGCCTGCCCGTTATGAAAATACTCGATAAACGCGTCGAACCGCTGCACGGAGCGGCGACCTTCCTTAAGAGAGGCGAATGCATTAAAACAGTAAATTTCCCTTGCGAATCGCGGGAAATATCCGATTATCTCAAAGGCGAAACTCTCTCCGTTTCCACGCCGTTTACAGGTTACGGAATAATTACGGCGGACGGCTACCCTCTCGGTCTCGTAAAATCAGTAAACGGCACTCTCAAAAACCATTATCCGAAGGGGTTAAGGCTGTAAAAAGGGCGTTTTGCATATTTTGTTCGCTCGCGATATATAATAATGTTATAAAAAAATCGCAAAAAAAGTCGATTCGGCGGAAAAATCGTTGACAAATTAACACCGCAATGATATAATGAATACACTAAAATGAATATATAAGGGCAAAACCGTTGAAAGACGGCGACGCAAAACTACAGGGCCTTAAACCGAGGCAGCCAGTTGCATTTGTTTTTTGCAGCGGGCTTTTTTTATTGCAAATTCTGAAAAAGGAGGTAAAACGGAATGAAAACTGCACCCGTAAGGAAAAAGTTGATATTTTCGGTTATCTCCTTAACTCTTTCGCTCGCCGTGTTCGTGATGGCGGCGGCGACCTACGCCTGGTTCACCACCGTGTGGCGCGGAGAAAGAAAGTTGACCGCAAAAACCGGCGAAGGTGCCTTCCCCCCCTTGCACGCGTGGATATTTGACGTTGATAATGAAGAAAGCGGCGAAACAATACTGAAAAAAGGCACGTGGAAGAACGCCCTCGGAAACGGAACGGATAACCCGAATTACTCTATCAAGGGTATCAGTGAAGGAAACGGCGTCGGCAATTCCGAAAAGTTTACATTCAAAACTCTGCACCTCGGCACGGTCGATAACCTGCTGCAAGCCTCGAGCGACAATTATTTCTATCTTTGTTTCGATGTAACGAATATCGAGCAGATGGGCAAGAAAGTCCGCGCGAAATATTCCGTAACCAAAAACGATATAAAACTTTACGACCTGGATGGATACGAACATAACATTTCGCAAACTTCATCTGACGAACACTATGAAGAAGTTGATTACAGCCTGTTTGTCGATGTGTTTCAGATAGAATTAGCGGTAAGTACCGTTTATTACGATCTTGCGGCAGATACCGCCGAGAATACCGCAAACGCAACCGCGGTCGCCGCGCTTTTCACAAGCGGAAATACCGACGGTTACGTTAAACTCACTAATAATAACAATAATAACGCGAACTTTGCGGATGTGTTCACGACTGATAAAACATCCGCGTATTATCTTTACGTAAGGTTATCCCCTAACCTTGAAAACTGTATGACGGCGACCGAAGCGATAGCCACGCTTATGCCGTGCGAACTTGTTTTCGATATAAATTTCGAGATAGAATTTTACGAAATATACGAAGGCGCAACTTCTTCGTCGGAAGTAACGCCGTAAATAAACAAAGGAGGTTGAAATATGTATAAAAAAGTAAGAAAAACGCTTTTGATCGTTTTTACAACTGTACTTTTATCCGTAATAACGGCGTTTTCGCTCGCCGTTGTTTTCGCGTACTATTCTAATCTCCCGCGCGTTTATACGGACGACAACACGTCTGAAATCGCCCGCATCGGTATGCGTATCAACCTTTTGTTCGACCGTTTGAATCCCGATGATTTCACCAACGGAACGACCATCACCTATGCGGAAGGAAGGACCGGCGAATTCGACAACACAAAGCCTTGGGGTTCTAAAGACAACCCGTATATCATTTCCCTGCCCCGCCATATGCTCAACCTTTACGCGTTGCAGACTTCCGGCTATTTTTACGACAGATATATCAAAAACAACTACGATAATAACGACAATTATAAAGAAAATTCCCAAGAAGTCCCCTATTTTCTCGTATGCGGAACGGACGGAACGCCCATCGCAATAGACGGTAAAAGAAACGGTTCGAATATAGAAATAAAGCCGATCGGCAACGAACAATACCCGTTTATAGGCGTAGTAGGCGGCGCGCAGGTTGCCGGAAATGCAGAAGCCCCTAACGGTTACGAAAGTAAATCTTCGGTAATCGCCAACTTTACTGTGGCAGTTACCGGCGACGATCAGACCGACGTCGGCCTTTTCGGAAAGATCGGCTACCTCGGCGATGAAACAAACGTT
>JAFTDZ010000131.1 GCA_017453885.1 Clostridia bacterium | reverse complement strand
TTTTGTTAAAAAACAACAAACAAGAAGAATAGAGATCTTTCGACTTCGCCTGCGGCTTCGCTCAAGATGACGTCGTCGCAACCTTTCATTCTTCATTTTTCATTCTTCATTCGCCGATCCGTCATCTCGACCAAGCGACAGCTCGCGGAGAGATCCGGCTGTTTATGTAATATGGGGCAGATTTCTCGACTTCGCTCGAAATGACGGGTATAAAGCGCAGGCTTGATAATGCGCGTTTTAAGGGGTTTTTATGCCGCCGAAACGACGTTCGCGGGAGCGGTAGTCAGCAAGCGCGGAGTTTATTTCACGGACGCCGAAGTCCGGAAAGAGCGCGTTGCAAAAATACAACTCGGAATACGCCGACTGAAAGAGCATAAAGCCCGAAAGACGCTTTTCGCCCCCCGTTCTTATGATAAGATCGGGATCGGGAAGATCGGGAAAAAGAAGTTTTGAACGGAAAGATTCTTCCGTTACGGGCTCGCCGCAAAGCAAACGGGCGGCGCGGAGTATCTCCGACCTGCCGCCGTAGTTCAGCAGTATATTGAGCGCCTTATCGCCGTTGCTTTTCGTTGCTCTTTCCGCGGCGCGGCAGGCGGCGACAAGATCGGCGGGAAGCCCTTCTTCCTCACCTGTAAAATACACGCGGGCGTTCACCTGCGGGCGCTCGGTAAAGGACAGGGCGAATGCTTTAACCCGTTGAAAAATGCCCTCCACTTCCGCCTGCGGGCGGGCGAAATTTTCCTTGGAAAACGCGTAGAGCGTGACTATTTCAACGCCTGCCGCAAACAGGATATTCGCAACTTTCGGCACGTTTTCCGCGCCGGCGATATGCCCGTTAATGCGTGATAAACCGCGCTTTTCCGCCCAGCGACCGTTTCCGTCCATAATGACGGCGACGTGGCGCGGCGCGAGAGAAGTTTCCATTAAACGGTCATTACGTCCTTCTCTTTTTCGGCGCTGAGTTTATCGATACTCTCTATCGCCTTGTTCACTTCCTTATCTACGTCCTTTTCGAAACCGGCATACTCGTCGTCGGTGACCTCTTTGTTCTTGTTCATCTTCTTGAGCGTATCGAGCGTGTCTCTGCGGATATTGCGGGCGGCGACTTTGGAGTCTTCCGCCATCTTCTTGACCTGCTTGACGAGTTCTTTACGCCTTTCCTCGGTGAGTTCCGGGAAGACGAGGCGAATGACCGTTCCGTCGTTAGTGGGGGTAAGCCCTACGTTGGCGGTGAGAATTGCCTTTTCAACACTCTTTAAGGTGCTTTTATCCCACGGGGCGATGACGAGGCAACGGCCTTCCTGCACGGACATATTTCCGACCTGATTGATGGGCGTGGGAACGCCGTAATAATCGACCATTACCTTGTCTAAAACGTGGGGGTTTGCCCTGCCCGCGCGAATGGTAACGTACTCGTTTTTGAGTACGGAAACGGTCTTTTCGAGCCTCTCCTTGTTTTCATCGAGTATCAACCCGATAACTTCCATATCGGCTGCCATAATTTTTCCTCCATTACTTTATTTTTGTGAGATTTAGGGGGTTTATCTTATCCAAGTGCCGAGTTCTTCGCCCGAACAGACGCGGACGATCGCGTCGTCCTCGTCAAGCCCGAAGGCGAGAATGGGCGTCTTGTTCTCCATACAGATGGTGACGGCGGTGGTATCCATCGCCTTTAATCCCTGATTGATGAAATCTATATAACTTATTTCCGAATACTTCTTCGCGTTCGGGTTGGTTTTGGGATCGCTGTCGTAAATTCCGTCAACGTTTTTGGCGAGCATAAGCACGTCCGCATTGATTTCCGCCGCGCGGAGAGCCGCCGCCGTATCCGTTGAAAAATACGGGTTGCCCGTGCCGCAGGCGAATATCACGATTCTGCCCTTTTTCAGGTGATTTACCGCCTTTCTTAAAATGTAAGGCTCTGCCACGCGGGTTATGGTGAGCGCCGTTTGCACGCGGGTATCGACGCCGCGCTGCTCGATCGCGTCCTGCAGGGCGAGGGCGTTTATAACGGTGGCGAGCATTCCCATATGGTCGGCGGTAGTCCTGTCCATATTGGTGCCCTGACGACCGCGCCAGAAGTTGCCGCCGCCTACGATTATGCCTATTTCCACGCCCATTTCGTGTGCCTTTACCAGTTGCGTTACGACCTTATCTATAAACTTTTCGTCGAGGCCGTTGCCCTTATCGCCGGCGAGCGCCTCTCCGCTTATTTTCAAAACTATTCTCTTGTATTTATTTGATGACATACGCACCTCAATCGGATAATTCCTTTGCCTTTTTCGCCGCGTCCTTCACGGAGCCGCCGCTTAAAAAAATTGCCCATAAAACCGTTACGATTATGAAAAAGCCGCCTAAAACGCACAAAATCAATATATGCAGGGGCGTTTTCAAATCGAGGAAAAACACCGCTACGCCCGCCGCCGACAAAAAGACTGCGACAGACCATAAAAAGCAAGCGACGGTAGATAAAAGTTTCCTCTCCCACTTCTTCGCCTCCGCGCCGCGCGCGCGAAATCTGTAACCCGGCAGGATCCTTCCCCCCACGCCCAAAGACGCGAGCGCCGCGCCTATAGCGAAAACGGCGGACAGGGCGAGAAGCACCACGGCTAAAACCAGCATAAGAATTTATTTTCCCTCGTCTTAAAAAAAGGGAACACAAAACTAAATTGTGTTCCCCGTAAAAATCATCAGCCTTTCATCTTGGCGACTTGCGCCTCGACTTCCTCGGCAAGGTTTTCGTTCTTCTTCTGCAGGCCTTCGCCCATTTCGTAACGAACGAACCTTCTCACGGCTATCTTCTCGCCTATGGTGGCGGTCGCCTCTATAACCATTTGCTCGATGGTTTTGGAAGGATCTTTGACGAACTTCTGGTTGAGCAGACAGTTATCTTCGTAGAAACTCTTTATTCTGCCTTCCACCATCTTTTCGGCTATGTTCTGCGGCTTGCCCTCCTCGAGAGCCTGCGCGAGAAGTATCTTCTTTTCGTTCTCGATAACTTCGGCGGGAACATCGTCCTTACTAAGATACTCGGGCTTTGCCGCCGCTATCTGAAGGGCTATATCGTGAACGAGCGTTCTGAACTGGTCGCCGCGGGCAACGAAGTCCGACTCGCAGTTTACTTCGAGAAGCACGCCGACCTTGCCGCCCATGTGAATATAACTGTCAACGATGCCTTCGGCGGCGATACGGCCAGCCTTTTTAGCAGCCTTCGCTATGCCGTGTTCGCGGAGATATTCTACAGCCTTTTCGGCGTCGCCGTTGCACTCCACAAGAGCCTTTTTGCAATCCATCATTCCTGCGCCCGTTCTTTCGCGAAGCGCCATTACGTCCTTTGCGGTAAATTCCATAATATTTTACTCCTTAAAATTCGGTATGTTTTTTATGCGTTTCAGTTCTGTTCCTTTGCCTCGGTAGCCTCCGCTGCGGCTTCGCTTTCGGCGTCCGCCTCGGCTATCTCTTCATCGGAAACTTCCACCTCGTCCATAGACGCTACTTCGTCAACTTCGTGATGAACGGCGTCCTCACCCTGATTTGCCTCGATGACCGAGTCCGCTATGATAGACGCGATGAGTTTTACCGCCCGGATAGCGTCGTCATTCCCGGGAATGACGTAATCGATAAGGTCGGGATCGCAATTCGTATCGGTTATGGCTACTACGGGTATGCCGAGTTTCCTCGCCTCGCGAACGGCTATGTCTTCATTGTTGGGATCGACCACGAACATTACGCCCGGGAGAGAGCGCATCTCTCTTATGCCGCCGAGGTTGGCCTGAAGTTTGTCCCTCTCGGTCTTGAGCGCGATGACTTCCTTCTTGGGGAGAAGATCGAAATCGCCCATCTTTTCCATAAGGTCGAGTTTGTTGAGCCTGTCGATCCTCGATCTGATCGTCTTAAAGTTGGTGAGCGTGCCGCCGAGCCATCTGGAATTGACGTAGAACTGACCGCATCTTTCGGCTTCCTGCTGAATGGCTTCCTGCGCCTGCTTCTTGGTGCCTACGAAAAGAACGGTTTTGCCCTCTTTGACCTGATCGCATACGAACCTGTACGCCTCCTCGATAAGACCTACGGTCACCTGAAGGTCGATGATGTGAATGCCGTTCCTCTCGCCGAAGATGTACTTCTTCATTTTCGGGTTCCATCTTCTCGTCTGGTGGCCGAAATGCACTCCGGCCTCCAAAAGTTGCTTCATTGAAGTTACTGCCATAATTAAACCTCCGTTTTTCTACCTCCCTACCGCCCGTTGGTTCGGCGTCTTGCCCCGAATGGAAAAGAGTATTTTCGGGGAACGGAACGCCGCAGGCGCATAGGTGTGGATTTTATAGCCTAAATATTTTAACATAATATAAACTATTTTGCAAGTAATTTTATAAGGTTTGCGTTATTTTAATAAATTAAAGAGGACATAAGGAAGTGCGGAGAGTTGAATGTGAAGTTCGGCTGCGGCGAGTGAAGTACCTACGGAGTGAAGGGCGGCGTTGCCGAGTGAAGTTCCTGACGGAGTGAAGTTCGCCTGATGGCGAGTGAAGTGACCTTACGGTCGTGAATTGCGACTATCCCCCCCACCTCGTCGCCGCAAAGCAAACTTCGCGGGCGATAGATAAATCAATCGCCCTGCTATAACGCTTGCGGCTCCTCTTTCCCGAAAACTTTTACTACGTAAAACTTTTCGGGAGCCCTTTCTGACACCCCCTTGACCAAGGGCGGCCGAAGTGTCATTCTTCATTCTTCATCCTTCATTCTTCACTCTTCATTCTTCATTCTCAACACTCAATCAAGGATAGACAAAAAGCCCCGTGATACAGGGGCTTTCCGGTCGATTGGTTTATTCGGTTTTCAATGCGTTTACGCCTTGTTGCCGATCTTCGTTCCCGTAACTTTTACGGTATTTACGGGCATAACGTAGAAATATTCGTAAAGTTTATCGGACGCGGCGTTCACGAACGTCCTCGCGGTTTCGATAAAATCATCGTAATCCTCGTCGGAGATCTTGCCCGCCTCGCGGTAATATTCGCCGCCGGCGATCACCTTTTCGATATCTTCGAGGTCGATATTCTTTTCCGTAGCCTCGCGGGTGAGCGAACCGTTTTCGTCCAGATACCCGGCGGCAAGTTCGGCAATTCCGCCCGCATAATAGCGGTTATAGACGGTTTCTTCCTCTTCCGTTCTGCTGGCGAGGGCGGAGATCTTGGAGAGATTTTCAAGTTGAGTTCCGTCGGTTATCTCGCCTATAACGCAGTATTCGCTCGCGGTGAAGGGCGCGGCCGTGGAAGTGCATATCGCTATCATACAGTCCGCCGTATTATAATTGCTCGCATGAGCGGTGGTGGGCTTTCTGTACATAACCACGGAGCCTTTCTTTACGTTGAGTTTGTTGCCGGTGAAACCGTTGGCGGAAAATTCTCCGTTCACGGTCTTGCCGGAAGTGAGTTTTTCAAGCGCGTCGCCATTCAGTTTGAAACCGCCGAGGGCAAACCAGGAAGATTCCACGTGGCTGACCACCGAATTGTCATAAAAACCTTTGCCGCACAGGTCGATGAAGTGCGCGATGGTCCTCGGCGCGTAGTTGGTGTAAAGTTTAACCGTAACGTCTTCGGAGACGGAATTTCCGTCAATATCCGTATAGGAAAGCGAAATGGCGGCGTATTTTATTTCCACCCCGTTTTCCATTGTCTTACAGCCGGCGACCGAAAGCGATAACACCGCTATCATCACCAGGCACAGAGCAAGCCCGAATTTTTTCATTGTGTCCTCCGATAAAATAATATGCTTTTTATATATTTTACATTTTTTGAAAATAATTGTCAATACAAATTAAGCGAATTTTATTCAATATTGTTTATTTGTTGAAAAGTATTGCATTATTTCTCGTCGCAATGCGACGGAAAACGCGGAAACCCTTTCATTTTTCATTCTTCATTTTTCATTCTTCATTTTTCATTCTTCACTCCCCGTTCCGTCATCTCGACCAAGCGTAGCGCGCGGAGAGATCCGGCAAATATTATAGTAACAGCCGGATTTCTCCGTTCACTTCGTTCAGTCGAAATGACGATGGAGAGAGGCTGACAAGAAGAATAGAGATTCTTCACAGGCAAGCCTGTTCAGAATGACAGC
>JAFTDZ010000130.1 GCA_017453885.1 Clostridia bacterium | reverse complement strand
TTTTGCTTTGAAATTTTTTCTGAAAAATCTTATTTCATCTTGTTTTTGGTGTTTTTTGGAAGTTTAATATTAAATTTTTTGAAAATTGTGTTGCAATCACTTGACAATTCAACATTTTTTGAAAATAATCCGCTATTTTTTCAATTTGCTGTTGCAAATTTTGATTTGACAAAAAAACATAGGTGTGCTATTATACAATAAACAGGTTAAAGGAAGGGTGCTGATAATGGAAAAAAACGTACAAACGATAAATTCGCTTGCACGCGGACTGAAAATTCTCGATATAATTCACGAACACGGAAAAATAGGCGTTACGGAATTGAGTAAATTCCTCGGTGTGAATAAGAGCAGCGCATACCGTTTGCTCATTACCCTTGAGGAATACGGTTACGTTGAACAAATAGGTGAAAACGGAAAATACACTTTAGGGCTTAAGTTGTGTAAATTCAGGGAAAAGATCCTCGATAATTACGATATAAGGATAATCGCGCGCCCGTTTATGGAAACACTTTCGTCCGTTACGGGCGAAGCCGCGGGGTTGAGCATTATGAAAGACAATAAGGTTATACTTATAGATTGCTGCAACAGCCCGCATCATCTCGGAGTTATTCTCCAGATAGGCGACGTTGAAGAACTGAATTGTACCGCTCACGGTAAAGCAATGCTATACTCTCTGCCGGAAGACGAGCAGCGCAGATTACTGAAAGCGGAAAATCTTAAAAGACATACGCCTAACACAATGACGAACGCAGAAGATATTATAAAAGAATCCAGACTGAACAAAGAGAGAAACTACGCTGTGGATAACGAGGAAATGACCCTCGGAATGCGGTGTATTGCTACAAATATTTACGATTTTAACGGAAAAGTAGTGGCTGCAATAGGAATTTCGGGACCTACAAACAGATTGCCTTCGGATAAGATACCCGACTGTATTAACGCCGTTATGGAAACGGCAAACAATATTTCGCGCAAATTAGGTTACTGATTCCCGAATGATATACGAACGTAAACGATGCCCTGTATATATAACGAACAATGTTTGCGGAAATTATCGGCGCGGCGGTTTACGCCTATCCGCTTGTAAACCCGCCGCGCTTTCTCTTTTTATTGCACTTTCTTTATTCCATTGAATCGCAAAAGTCGCCTTTTTCTCACATTAAAGGCGGTTTTTACTGTCGTTAAATTTTATTTCTTTCTCTACACCCCACGAACTTTCAAAAGAAAAAGGCGCATAAAATTACGTGGCGATCCGCTAAAAAATGTAAGGGCGGATAAATTTATCCGCCCTTTTTCATTTTGCGTTTAAGTACGTTTTTCTTTGTTCTCCTTTTCTGAATAACGTGTGTTTTTTCGGAAAGAAGAACTTCGTTCTCATAAATTTTATTAACGACCGCAACGGTAAAAATTACTTGCGTCGCCGTTAGAAACTACTTTTTTCAGACATTTTTATGCCCTTGCTCGCAATAATGGCAAGCCACGAAATGACCTTCTCCGTATTCCTTGTATTCGGGAGCGATATGCTTGCATATCTCCATCGCCTTCGAGCAGCGCGTGTGGAATTTGCAGCCTTTGGGCGGGTTGACGGGAGAAGGAATATCGCCTTTAAGAATTATATGTTCGGATCTCGCGTCCGGATCCGGGTTGGGTACCGCGGAGAAGAGCGCTACGGTGTATGGGTGCATAGGATCGTCGAATATCTCCTTTTTGTTGCCGAATTCCACCATGGATCCGAGGTACATGAGCCCGATCTTGTCGGAAATGTATTTTACGACGGAAAGATCGTGCGAGATGAATATATACGTGAGTTTTCTCTCTTTCTGCAGCCTTTTGAGCAGATTTATTATCTGAGCCTGAATGGAAACGTCGAGCGCGGAAACGGGTTCGTCGCATATCACCAGTTCGGGATTTACAGCGAGCGCCCTCGCTATACATATCCTTTGCCTTTGCCCGCCCGAAAATTCGTGCGGGTACCTTTCGTAATAATAATCCCTCAAACCGCATTGTTCCATAAGTTTAAGAACGTAATCCTTGACCTTATCCGGCGGGACTATGTTATGCACTTTCACCGGTTCGGAAAGTATATCGCCGACCGTACTTCTCGGCGGCAGCGACGAATACGGATCCTGAAACACTATCTGCATTTTTGTGCGGAGCGGGCGCATTTCTTTGGATTTATAACCCGCTATTTCTTTCCCTTGGAAAAATATCTGACCGCCCGTGGGTTGATGAAGTTTCAGCACCGTTCTGCCCATTGTGGTTTTCCCGCAACCGGATTCGCCCACTATACCGAGCGTTTCGCCCGCTTTTACGGTAAAGGAAACGTCGTCGACAGCCTTGAGCGTGGTCAACGGTTTGCCGAGCAGATTCTTTTTCAATACGAAATATTTTTTCAGGTGCCTGACTTCGAGTATAGCGTCGGGATCGGGCGGAAGTTGCCTGTCCCGCTCCTCTCTCTCCGCTCTCTCGCGGAGTTCTCTGTTATATTCCGCCTCGTCGTCGTATCCGGCAAATTCGCCCGCGTCCGTTACCTTCTCCGCGATCGATTCTTCGCCTATATTATCGTTTTTCATTTCTTCCATCTTGATCTTCCTTGAGTCCGTCGTATAAATGGCACGCGACGTAGTGCGTGGGGCTTACTTTTACCAACGGCGGGTATTCGCCCGAACATTTATTTATACATTGCGAACATCTCTCTTTGAAATAGCAGTAATCGGGCATATTTATAGGATTTGGTACGTTGCCCGGTATGTTGAAGAGTTTTTCTTCGGACGACTTCATCGTCGGTTTAGACCTCTGCAACCCTTGCGTGTAGGGGTGCATCGGGTTTTTGAATATCTCCTTCGCCGTGCCCTTTTCTATTATTCTGCCCGCGTACATTACGACGACGTAATCCGCCATTTCCGCAATAACGCCCAAATCGTGCGTTATAAGCAGGATAGAGCCGTTTATCCTCGTTTTCAGTTCGTTGAACAGTTCCAGTATCTGCGCCTGAATGGTCACGTCGAGCGCCGTGGTAGGTTCGTCCGCTATTATAAGGCGCGGTTCGCCCGCGAGCGCCATCGCTATCATGACGCGCTGACGCATTCCGCCGGATAGTTCGTGAGGAAAGGACGCGTATACTCTTTCCGGCAGGGCTATACCCACCATTTCCAGCATCTTTACAGATCGCTCCTTCGCGATCGCCCTCGTTGCGCCGGGTATGTGCAAAAGGGTTACCTCGTCAAGTTGGTTGCCTATGGTAAATACGGGGTTGAGAGAGGTCATCGGTTCCTGAAACACCATTGCCATCTGCCTGCCGCGTATGCGGTACATTTCGTTGATGGGCGTTTTGGCTATATCGAAAACCTTTTCTTCCTTTTCGTAAACGCCGAGACCGGAAGAATCACGCATCTGCTTGGGTTGTAACAGCGGTTTGCCGTCCTTATCCGTTCTGACGTTGCCTTTTCCGTCCGTAACTTCTTCGTAAAGTATTTCGCCGTTTTCGTCCTTTTCGTAAACGGGTATAGGCTCGCCGTTCTCATCCCTTTTGAAGTCGTTCGCCTTGAAGCGAATGGAACCTTGCACTATCTGCCCCGTCGGCCCCTGCAAAAGCCGCATTACGGACATGCTTGTGACCGATTTGCCGCAACCCGATTCC
>JAFTDZ010000129.1 GCA_017453885.1 Clostridia bacterium | reverse complement strand
GTGCTTTTCGTTCCGGTCGTCGGCGGGATATTCTTCTACGAGATAGATACGAGCGGCAGGGTGTCGCTGTACCGCGTATGCGTGGTTTTCTTCTTTGCCTGCATAGCCGCTCTGACCATAAAATTCATAGCGTTCAGATTTATTTACGAAATGCACGGAGAGGCGATAAGTTATTTCGGCGCCGCCGCTATAGGTCTTATGGTAAGCGTTATAATTGTGTCGCTCTGTATCCTGTTGATAAAAAGACTTAAAATAAAAGATATGCTGTCCGGCGTTCTTATCGGCGCGATAACGGGCGTAGGGTTTGCTATAGTAAACAGTGCGGATCTCTGTTTCAAGGCGGCTTTCGTTGAAACGCAGTACGCGCCCACTATGGAAGTTATAATTTATAACGAAACGCTGATAACGAGTTTCAACAACTCGCTCAACGTATTTCTGTTCGAGTGTATCCTGCACTCCCTCACTTACGTTCTGACCTGTGCGGCGCTCGGCGGAATACTCGTTGACGTTTTCAATAAAGGGCTCAAGGAACGTTCGCTTATACTTACGCTTCTCGCCATGGCGGTGGGTGCGTGGCTTATCGAAACCCTTTGGGTAGTGCCGTTCGCTTCCGTGCCCGATCTTTTCGTTTATATATTGAGAACTTTAATGACCGTCGCTTCATTCCTCGCCGCCATAAAGACGGTGAGAACGGGCTTGTCGCAAAACGTTTACGAATAAAAAACAATACTAAAAGGCGTTCCTTCAAACGGGGGAGCGCCTTATTTCAATATACAATAAAAAAGCCACCGCGCGCGGTGGCTTTATAAAAACCTTTCCGTTTTTTACTGCTTGTTGAGCGCGGCAACTCTCTTTGCGAGGCCGGACTTTTTGTTTGCGGCGTTGTTCTTATGTATAACGCCCTTCGAGCAAGCGGAATCTATTACCGACACGGTGAGCGGAAGAAGTCTGTTCGCTTCTTCGGCATTGCCGGCGTCTATTGCGGCGTTGAGTTTCTTTACCGCAGTTTTAATCTCGGCTTTGATGCTTCTGTTGAGGCTGTTTTTCTTTTCGATAACGAGTACGCGTTTCTTCGCGGATTTAATGTTAGGCACTTTACTTTCTCCTTAAACTACTTAATCATTCGATTGCTTTAATATTTTAACACAATTCCTTAAACAAATCAAGCGTTTATCGCTATTATTTTGGGTGTACAAACAATTTTTTGAACCCTCTTCAATATATTTAATATAAATAAACCAATCGAGGTGCGTTATGGAGAGGGTAAAAATAGGTGTGTTCGACAGCGGAATAGGCGGCATTCCGGTAATGGTTAAACTAAAAAAGGAATTTCCCTTTGTCGATTTTATCTACTTCGGGGATAACGGCAACGTTCCTTACGGCAGCCGCGAGAGCAAGGAGATCTGCGAACTTACCTTACGCGGCGTAAACGAACTGATAAACGCGGGGGCGAATGCCGTCGTTCTGGCATGCAACACGGCTTCGCTCAACTGGCGCGGCGAAATAACCGGTGTAAAAGTTTTCCGTCTTATCCCGCATATTCCGGAAACGTTCCGCGGCGAAGTCGGTTATTTTCTCGGAACGCCGTCCACCGTTTCCGCGCTCAGGGCGTCGGGTGCGTTCTCCGCGTTTGAGCACATCAGATATTTTCCGCTCCCGTATTTGGCGGCCGCAGTAGAGGAAAGCGTGTTTTCCGACAAAGAACTTGTTCTCGCTGACCACCTGGTGACCACCGAGCAAAAACCCGCTTTCGTCTATCTCGGCTGCACGCATTACTTGTATTACGAAGGGAAGATAAAAAGGTTTTTTCGCTGTGAAAAAACTTTTGACGGGACGGATAACCTGATAAAAAATATAAGAGAAAATAAGGAATTTTCAGCACGTGAAATTTGCTGTAAGCCTTCCGTTTCGTTCGTCGGGGCATACGCGGAAAAAAATTCTCTCGCTTTTTCGCAGTATATGAAAAAGTGGTCGTAAAAGTTGCATCTAGAAAAATTTTTTTCGAAAATTTCAAAAAAGTGGTCAAAAGTAGTTGCGTTCGATTTTAATATATGTTAGAATACAAGTACGGTAATCGAAGGAGTATATACCGAATACGAAAAAGGAGGGCGTGATCGATGCTCGTCGGCAGCAGCAGTCATATGCTTGACGGTAAAAACAGAATGAGAATCCCCGCGGCATTCAAGGACGATATGACCGGCGCTTTGATCATGTGCATCTCCGTAAACGGCTGTATAGCCGTCTATACCAAAGAGGTTTACAACGAACTTTTCGATTCTTATAAAGACGTACACGCGTTCGACAGTAAAACTCAAGCGAGGTATTCCAAAATATTCCGTTACACGTTCACGGTTGCAGAGGATAACCAGGGGAGGATACTCGTTCCCGAGGAACTCCGCAAGTACGCCGGAATAAAGAAGGAAATGGTTACCGTAGGCAAACTTAATCATCTTGAAATATGGGCTCCCGATCGTCTTGACGGTCTTGACGAAGAGGAGAGTTACGACGATATTTTCGACGGGCTTTACGAAGCGACCAAACCCGATAAGAACAATGGAATTTAATCACGTTCCCATAATGCTCGAAGCCTGCATCGAAGGGCTTAACGTAAAAGGGGACGGAATATATTTCGACGGCACGCTCGGCGGCGGCGGTCACTCCGGTGAGATACTCAAAAGACTTACCGCCGGCAAACTTATAGCCACCGATCTCGACGAAGATGCGATAGCGGCCGCCCGTAAAAAACTCGCGCCCTATGGCGACAGGTTTTTACCCGTTCACGATAATTTCAAAAATTTCAAGGAGATTATAACGAATTACGGCTACGCGGAAGTTGACGGCGTTCTTCTCGACCTCGGCGTTTCGAGTTACCAACTCGACAATCGCGAGCGCGGGTTTTCGTATATGGGCGACAGCGAACTCGATATGCGAATGGACCGCGGGCAGGCGCTGACCGCATACGACGTAGTCAACGGTTACGGGGAAGAAAGGCTCAAATACGTTATTTCCGCTTACGGCGAGGACAGATTTGCCGGCCGTATAGCCGCCGCGATAGTAAAGCGGAGAGAGAAAAAGGAAATACGCACCACGGGCGAACTCGTAAGCGTGATAGAGGAAGCCGTTCCGAAGAAATTTCAAAAGGACGGTCACCCCGCAAAAAGAACTTTTCAGGCAATAAGAATCGAAGTGAACGGAGAACTCGACGGACTTAAAGATTGCCTTTACGATATGGTCCGCTCGCTTAAACCCGGCGGCAGGATTGCCGTAATAACGTTTCACAGCCTCGAGGCGAGAATAGTGAAGCAATGTTTTAAGGATCTTGAAACCGACTGCGTGTGCGACAAGCGTTTACCCGTTTGCGTATGCGGGAAGAAAAAGGAGATAGAGGTTCTGACGAAAAAGCCGATAACGGCGTCGGGAGAAGAACTTTCTCTCAATCCGCGGGCAAAGAGCGCGGAACTCCGCATAGCGGAAAAATTACCGAATACTCTAAAAATATCAGTATAAAAAATAAAAAAAGGAGAAGGGATATGATAACGAACGGTAATAACGTGAAAGAAAGAACCGAAGAAAACGAACGGATAGAAACTTTTAACGGCGAATATTCGTCTGCTCCCGTATCAGACGATTTCAGCGTATATAACGACAGCGGTTACGAAACGGAAAGGTTGCTCAATGAAAGCGCCGTTTCCGAAGAAGTGGGCAAATACGAAGGAGCGAACGACGCCACGCCTTCTCCTACTACCATGCAGTTTTTCGATCCTTCCGGCAACGTGTTGAAAGACAGCCGCGAAGAGGCCGACGACGAGGTTGAAACGGGTTTTAAGATCACGCCGAGGGGCAAGGCGCTCATCGCCATTTACTCCATAGTAGTGGCAACGATAATCGCGCTTATTATAATGAACGCGAAGGTCCTCAAAAATATGCGCAAGACCATCAGCGAGGAAGAGCGCGTTGTGGAAAGCCTCGCGCAGAAGTCGCAGGTCCTTGACGAAGAACTCGAATACGTTTCGAGCGAGGCGGTCATAGCGGAAAAAGCGGTGGCCCTCGGTATGTCCAAATAAAATTTGTCGCATATATTTTGTTTCCCGTAAATAGAATAATATCGAAATCTGTTACGGGTGGTGATCGGAATAGAATATTCGATAACGAAATTACGAAAGAGGTTATTTGCAAGTTTTTTGCTTATAACCTTTATTTTTTGCCTTATTTTCGCAAGATTTTTCTATATTCAGGTGGTTTGGGGCAAGGATCTGCGAAGTAAAGCCCTCGATCAATGGACGAGGGAATTACCCATAACGGCGGAGCGCGGCATAATAAAGGACAGAAACGGCGTTACGCTCGTTGAAAACAAGACGGTTTACAGCGTTTTCGTTCGCCCTCGTTCCGTTGCGGACGCCGCAAAAACCGCTGACGCGTTATCTTCCGTTCTCGGCGCCGACAGGGAAGAAATTTACCGTAAAGTAACGGCAAAAAACACTTCCGAATACACGGTGGCCCGTCAGGTGAGCGCGGCAAAAACAGAGGAACTTTCCGCCTACGACCTTCCGGGCGTGTATTTTTCCAAGGATAACGAGAGATTTTATCCCTACGGAGATTTTCTCACGCAGGTGCTCGGCTACGTTTCCTCGGATAACCGCGGTCAGGCGGGTATAGAAAAATATTACGACAAATATCTGAAGGGCAAGGACGGGGAAATTCTGTATGAAACGGACCTTCTCGGGATACAATTAGAAGGTAGCAAGGCGAGTTATTCTCCCGCTACGAAGGGGCTCGATCTCGTGCTGACCATAGATCACGCCGTTCAGCAGATAGCCGAACAGGTCATGGAAACGGCGTACGCGGTCCACTCCCCGAAACGGGCAGAGTGCATCGTGCTCGATCCTTCGTCTGGCGAGATTCTCGCCATGACATCGAAGCCCTCGTTCGATCTGAACGCCGTCCCGCGTGACGACGTAAAGACGTTGAACGCCCTTTCGAGGAACGGACTCGTGGTAGATTCTTACGAGCCGGGCTCAACGTTCAAGATACTCACCGCGTCTGCGGATATAGAAGAATATTTCAGCGGAAACAAATCGGCTTTCTCGCTCGACCACGTTTTCAATCCCGCCGGAACGAGAACGGTACTCGGCAGGACGATAAAGTGCTGGACTTCCCACGCCAACGGAAAACATTCGAACGAAACCATAAAAGAGGCGCTGAACAACAGTTGCAACCCGTGTTTCGTTGATATGGCGCTCGCCCTCGGCAAAAAAACCATGTATAAATACGTAGAGGCGTTCAATTACGGCTCGGTTACCGGCATAGACTTCGTCGGAGAGGCGCAGGGAATGGTGATACCCGTTTCGGCAGTCACCGACGGAGATCTCGCCCGCATAGGTTTCGGGCAGACCATTGCGGTAACGCCTATCCAACTTGCGGCGGCAACCGCGTCGGCCGTAAACGGCGGGCGGTATTTTACGCCGCACCTTCTCAAAGCGGTTTACGACGGGAATATGCTTGTGGAAAATATCGCGCCGGTCATGAAAAACAGAACGGTTTCCGAAAAGACCTCGGCTATAATGTCGGAATACCTCGAAGGCGTGGTCGCCGAGGGCAGCGGCAAGCAGGCGTATATAGAGGGTTACCGCGTGGGCGGAAAGACCGGCACGGCGCAGAAATACGAAAACGGCGTTATCGCGCAGGGCAAATACGTGGCGTCGTTCGTGGGCTTCTTTCCGGCGAACGATCCGAAATACCTCGCGCTCGTTATAGTAGACGAACCCGTCGGCCAGCATTACGGAAGCACGGTTGCCGCTCCGTACGCAAAACTTATTTTTGAAGGAATTATAAAGGAAAAGGGGCTTGCTCCTCAAATCAAATAGGTGATATCATGTTACTTTCCGAACTTATTAAAAACATCGAATATAAGGAAACAAAAGGAAAACTCGACGCAGAAATAAAAGGGCTTGCCATAAACGATTCGCTCGTTAAGGAAGGCGACTTGTTTTTCTGTATAAACGGAACGAATACCGACGGGCACGAGTTTGCCTCGCTCGCCGCGTCGAGAGGGGCTGCCGCCGTGGTGTGCGAACGCCCGCTCGAGGTGAACGCCACGCAGGTAATAGTCGGGGACGTCCGCCTCGCCATGTCTCTTATAGCGAAGGAATTTTACGGCAGACCTTCCGAAAAACTCCGCGTGATAGGCGTTACCGGCACGAACGGCAAGACCACCACCTGCCACCTGATACGCAACGTTCTCCGCTCCGCGGGGCACGAAACGGGGCTTATAGGTACCCTCGGCATATTTTACGGCAACGTGGAAATAGCGCCCGAACTAACCACGCCCGATCCTATATTTCTCCATAAAATTTTCGCGGATATGGTTAAGGCGGGGGTGGAGATGGTCGTAATGGAAGTTTCCGCGCACGCCGTAGCCCTCAAAAAGATAGAGGGGATAAAATTCGAGGCGGGCGTGTTCACAAACTGCACGCAGGACCACCTCGACTTCTTCGGGAACATGGAGAGATACGAGGCTGCGAAAGCGGAGTTTTTGACCGATAAATATTGCGATTTCACCGTGTTCAACACCGATGACGAATTAGGCCGCAAACTGTTTCTCTCGGCGGGCAGGAACAGCGTTTCCTACGGGATAGACGCGCCGAGCGACGTGTTCGCCGTGAACGTAAAGGAAGAAATATCCGGCACGGCTTTCGTTATGAACTTGTTCGATAATATCTACAACGTCAAATGTCGGATGGCGGGCGTTTTTTCCGTTTACAACTGTCTTGCGGCGGCAACCTGCTGCGCCGTTCTCAACGTGGATTTTGACGATATAGTTGATGGAATAAACCGCACCGAAGGCGTTCGCGGCAGGATCGAACTCGTTAAAAACTTGCTCGATAAAAAGGTTTTTATCGATTACGCGCACACGCCGGACGGGCTGGGCAACGTGCTTAAAACTCTGCGTAAATGTACGCCGGGCAAACTTATATGCCTTTTCGGGTGCGGCGGGAACCGCGATAAGACCAAGCGCCCGCTGATGGGCGAAATTTCAGGCGAACTTGCGGATTTTACCGTTCTTACTTCGGATAATCCGCGGTTTGAAGATCCCTGCGACATAATCTGCGAGGTGGAGAGCGGGCTGAAAAAGAAAACCAACGACTATATAACCATTCAGGACAGAAAAAGCGCCATAAAGTACGCGGTTTCCAAAACGGGAAAGGACGACGTGCTTCTTATTGCGGGCAAGGGCGCGGAAGACTATCAGGAAATAATGGGCGTGCGGCACGAATTCAACGACAGGAAATTCGTGGAAGCCGTTCTCGACGGGGGTAACGCCGATTGACCGCATATATCGCGGCGGCTCTCGCGGCGTTCGCGCTCTCGGTCGTTACGGGCGTAGCCGTTATTCCGCTGTTAAAAAAACTCAAGGCGGGGCAGAACATTCTCTCCTACGTTAAGCAGCACGAATACAAGGGCGGAACGCCTACCATGGGCGGAATAATATTCGTCACGGCGGCTTCCGCTGTCATTCTGCTTTTTTGCGACAAGGCTCAACTGCGCATGGCGGCGGTAATTTGCGCGGCAGGGCTTTCCTTCGCCGCGGTGGGATTTCTCGACGACTTCATCAAAATAAAACTCCGCCGCAACGAGGGGTTGAAGCCTTATCAAAAAATAGTCTTTCAACTCGCCGTAGCCGCCATTATATCCGTTTACGCCTGTCTTAAAGGTTACACGGCGGTAAATCTTCCGTTTTCGGGAAGAAAGGTCGATTTAGGTTGGTGGATGCTGCCGTTTGCGGTATTCGTGTATATAGCGACCACTAACTGCGTGAACCTGACCGACGGGTTAGACGGGCTTGCCGCGGGCGTTTCTTACGTCTATTTCGCCGCCCTCGCGCTGATAACTTTCGTTTCCGGTTCGGGCAGGTATTATACCGACGTTTTCGTTTTGTCCGGCTTTTCGATAGCGGGCGCGCTCGTGGGTTTTCTCCTGTTCAACACCTACAGGGCGAAAGTTTTTATGGGCGATACCGGTTCGCTGGCGATCGGCGGATTTGTTTCCGTTGTAAGCCTGTTCAGCGGAAACGTTCTCCTTATACCCCTTGTGGGGATAATGTTCGTCGTTACCGGAATATCCGTTATCGTTCAGGTAATATACTATAAAAGGACGGGGCGCAGGGTGTTTCTTATGGCGCCCGTACACCATCATTTTCAGATGAAGGGAGCGAGCGAGAGCAAGATCGCTTTCGTATATAAAATCATAACCGCGGCGATGGGCGCGCTGTGCCTTTTGACCGCGGCGGGAGGCAACTGATATGTATTTGGCAAAAGACGTATTTTTAGTGGCGGGCATCTCGCGCAGCGGGATAGCCGCTACCGAATTTCTGCTCTCTCACGGGGCAAAGTGTTACATATTCGACGAACTTGTCAGCGAAACCGTTTCCGCGTCTATGTCGGCGCTCGCGGCGAAGGGAGCGATCGAAGTAAAACCCGAAGAAATAGAGAATATAATTCCGCTTATAGACGTGCTTGTTTTAAGCCCCGGGATACCCATAGATAACCGCGTTCCCATAGCGGCGAAGAAGGCGGGCAAACGAATAATAGGCGAAATGGAACTCGCGGGGCTTTATTCCACCTGCCCGATAGTGGCGGTGACGGGAACGAACGGCAAGACGACTACCTGTTCCCTTATATCGGATATTCTGCAAACTGCGGGCGTGAAGCATATATTGGCGGGCAACATAGGCGTGCCTTTTACTTCAAAACTTTCCGAAACGGACGAAAATACCGTCGCCGTGACGGAAGTATCGAGTTTTCAACTTGAAACCATGCACTCGTTCTCGCCGCATATAGCCGTTGTGACCAACGTGTCGGAAGATCATCTTTCCCGCCACTACAATATGCAGAATTACGTATATCTTAAAAGTAAGTTACTGTTCAACCTGAAAGAGAGCGAATTCGCCGTGCTCAATTACGACGATTTCATCGTCCGCGGGTTTTCCGAAAAGACGAAGGGCAACGTTGTTTATTTCTCCGCCAAGGAAAAGGCGGACGGCGCCTATTTGCAGGACGGCGTGATATATTTCCGCGGCGAGGCTGTAATGGAACGCAGTCTTATAAGGCTCGGCGGAGAACACAATTTATACAACATCCTCGCGGCAGTCGCCGTGTGCAAACTCCTGAAACTCGAAAACAACGTTATCGCGGAAGGAATAATAGGTTTCAAGGGGATAAAACACAGGATAGAATACATAAAAACGGCGGGCGGGGTTGATTACTATAACGATTCGAAAGCCACCAACGTCGATTCCACGCTAAAGGCGCTCGAGGCGATGGATAAGCCCGCGGTGCTTCTTCTCGGCGGAAAGGACAAGGGGCAGGATTACGACGGATTGTTCCGCGCCTGCGGGGAAAAGAACGTTGCGAAAGTTATTTTGTACGGGGAAACGCGCTACAAAATGTTAAAGAGCGCCGAACGCGCGGGCTTTGAAAATTTCTGCGTGGCCACCGATCTTTTCGCCGCTACGCACCTTGCCCGCTCGGAAGCGAAAGCGGGGCAATGCGTGCTGTTGAGCCCCGCCTGCGCGAGTTTCGACGAGTTTACCGGCTACGAACAGCGCGGCGATAAATTCGCGGAGATCGTCGGTAATTTTACATGATAAAACCGCTCGGAAAAAAGCGCGGGGGAGATATATTTATTCCGATGATCGCGGTATCCCTCGCCCTTTTCGGAATACTTACCGTCTATTCCGCAAGCAATTATTCTGCCCGAAACGATTACGGCGACAAGTTCTTTTACGTAAAAAAACAGGCGATAGGCGTGTGCATCGGCTTTATCGCGATGATATTTACCGCTAATTTCGATTACGGAAAATATAAAAAACTCGGTCTGCCCGCCGTTATATCCGGCGCCGTATTGCTCGCGGCGGTGTTTATACCGGGCGTGGGCGTGGAAAGTTACGGCGCAAAGCGGTGGATAGGTTTCGCGGGGGTAACGATTCAGCCTTCGGAGATCGCGAAGTTCGCCTTCGTTATATTTACGGCGGGGTACTTTGCGAAAAATCCGGAGAGGGTAAACAAATTTTCAACTCTTCTGCCCGTTCTCGGCGTGGGCGCGGCGTTTTGCCTGCTGATAATAATCGAGCCGAATATGTCCATAACCATGTGCGTGGGGCTTCTGATGATAGGGATGCTTTTCGCCGCGGGCGTAAAGCCGAAACACCTCGCCGCTATACTTATTCCCATAGCGCTCGCCGTGCCCGTTCTTATAATCGCGGAGCCGTACAGGCTCAAAAGGCTTTCGGCGTTTCTCGATCCGTGGGCGTCGCCGAAGGGGGAGGGCTATCAACTTCTCCAGTCCCTTTACGCGCTCGGCTCGGGCGGATTTTTCGGGGTGGGATTGTTCAATTCCCGTCAGAAATTTGAATTTCTGCCGTTTTCGGAATCGGATTTCATACTCTCGGTAATAGGCGAAGAACTCGGTTTCGTCGGGGTGGTACTGCTGTTTGCCGTAACGGGCTTTTTGATATACAGGGGTATCCGCGCGGCATTGAGGGCGAAGGATCTTTTCGGCTGTCTTATCGCTTCGGGAATAGTCCTCGTATATGCTATTCAGGTAGTTATAAATGCGCTGGTCGTGTCCGGAAGTATCCCGCCTACGGGGTTACCGTTGCCGCTTATAAGCAGCGGAAACACCTCTGTAATAACCTTTCTCGCCGCGTTCGGCGTTCTCTATAACGTTTCAAAGTCGGGCGACGCAAATTAACTATTTGCGCCGCCTTTGCGTATTATAAAATGTAATTTTTATTTTACGGGTAACGTTATGGATAAATATATAATAAACGGCGGGAACAAGACTTCGGGTTCGGTTCGTATAGACAGGGCGAAAAACTCGCTTTTGCCGATAATAGCCGCTTCCGTAGCCGTTGGGGAAAAGTGTTTTATAGAGGATTTTCCGCATTATTCGGATACGGAAACGATGCTTGAGATAGTAAGGGCGATGGGCGGTAAATACCGCAAGAAGAACGGCGGGGTTGAAATAGACGCCTCGGGGCTTTCCACGGGGTTTTTTCCGCCGAAATTGTTTTCAAAAATAAGGGCGTCGGTATTTATGCTCGGCGCTGTCATATCGAGGACGGGTTACGCCGAAACGGTGCTTCCCGGCGGGTGCAACATAGGCGCTCGCCCCGTGGATATACACATTTACGCGCTTAACAGATTGGGCGTGGAAACGAAAGAGGAAAACGGCAGGCTTGTTTGCCGCTGCGAAAAAATGAAGGGAGCGGATATGGAGTTGCCCTTCCCGAGCGTCGGCGCCACCGAGAACGCCGTAATAGCCGCTTCCGTAGCCGAAGGGACCACCGTGATAAAAAACGCCGCGCGTGAGCCGGAAATAGCCGACGTCGCGCGGTTTTTGAATAATTGCGGCGCGAAGATAAGCGGCGCGGGCAGTCCGATAATAACGATCGAGGGGGTAAAGCGGCTTAAGGGAACGGACTATCTTCCCGTTCCGGACAGGATAGAGGCGGGAACTTTTCTCCTCGCTACCGTACTTTTGGGCGGAGAAACGGAAATAACGGGGTGCGGAATACAAAATATTTCGGCAATAATAAATAAAACCGAACATTCCGCTTGCAAATTATACTCTTTTAATGATAAAATATATATAAAGGCGAAGGGAATGCCCGAACGCATACGGAAGATAGTTACGGCGCCTTACCCCGGCTATCCTACAGACTTGCAATCGCAGACGGCGGCGGTAATGTCCGTAGCGAACGGCAGCGGCGTTCTTACCGAAACCGTTTTCCCTTCCCGCTTCGGCTACGCAAGCCAACTTAAAACTCTCGGCGCGGATATTACGGTAAAGGGCAATTCCGCCTACATAAACGGCGTTAAGTCGCTTGCCGGCGGAGAGGTTTACGCCGAAGATCTTCGCGGCGGGGCGGGGCTTACGCTCGCCTGCCTTAAAGCGGAAGGGCGTTCCGTCCTTCACGGTGTGGAACATATTGACCGCGGTTACGACCGTTTCGAGGAGAAACTGTCTGCGCTCGGTCTCGATATAAAACGTGTGAAAAATCAAATTACGAGGGAATTATGAAACATAAGAAGATAGCGCTCGGCGTGTCCGTATCTCTTTTCGCCGCGATACTTATCATATCCGCCTACATTATATGCACGGTGCGGTCGGTCGATTTCAAATACGACGTAGCCACCGCCGCCACCGAGGAAGAGGTGCTTGCCGAGAGGGAAAAACTCAACGGTTACGTAGGTAAAAACGTGTTTACCGTAAAGGCGGATAAGATAGCCGCTTCCCTGTCGGACAACCCGTACATAAAAGTCGTTTCGGTAAAAGTCGATTTTCCGGCGAAAGTCACGGTCACCGTAGAGGAACGTGGAGAGAAATTCGCGGTAAAATGCGAAGGCGGGTATTATTTTCTCGACGAAAACGAATTCGTGCTCGATAAAAGAGAGGGGAACGCCGCCCGCGCGGACGGATTGCCTCTGCCGTGTATTTCGGGCAGTAACGCCGTTTTTGCGCTCAATTCCGCCGCGGCTTTTTCGGACGCGGTCGACGGGGAGTTGTTTGCCGCAGCCGCCGCGATATTAAAAAAATTTCCGGACGCGCGCAACGAACTCGAAGAGATAACCGTTTCGAGGTATAACGACGGCGGCGCCGAATGGAGAAGGATATTCGTATATACGAAGGAAGGCGCGTCCTTCGTGATCTCCGAGGCAGATCACTTGTCGGAAGAAAAGGCGGAACTCGTCAAAAAGGTGTTCGACGAACTTTCCGGTACCGACAGGGTAATGCGTACCGTAGAAGTATTCACCGCCGAAAACGACACCGTAGATTACGAATAACGCGTGAAAAAGGCCGCAAAACTTTGACAAGTCCCCTTTATTTATGTTATAATATTTAATACTAACTATATAGCGGAGTTTATATGCGTAAGGAAACGGTTGCCGTTCTCGACGTCGGATCGTCGAAGTTGCATTTTCTCGTGGGCGAGAGAGGGCTGAATAAAACCTTTATAATAAAGAGTTCGGCGGAAGCGTCGTATTCGGGGTTTTCCGAATCCGCTTTTCTCGAGCCGGACGAAGTGCCGCGGTGCATAAAGGCGCTCGTTAATAAGACGGAAGCGGAACTGCGCGAGAGTATTGACGCGGTTTACGTGGGCGTGCCGGGCGAATTTATGCTGTCGTACTGCAAATACTTCAAAATTTCCCTGCCCAAAAAAAAGAAGATAACGGACGAGGACATCGCGAGGCTTTACGACGCCGCATTCAATCTCTCCTCCAAGGAGTTGAAACTTATCGCGCGCTCGGCGGTGAATTTCGTCCTTTCGGGCAACAGAAAAGTATCTTCTCCCAAAGGGATAGTTTCCGATACTCTCGGCGGAATGCTCACCTTTTACCTCGGGAAGTCGTCTTTTCTTCAACTTACGGACAGGGCGCTGAAAGCCGCCGGTATAGGGCGCGTGGAATATTTCCCAATAACCCTTGCGGAAACTCTCTATTTGTTTGAAAGTTACGAGAGGGACAACGGCGGGATACTCGTCGACGTGGGCTATCTCACTTCTACCTTCTCCTACTTTTCGGGGGACGGGATATTGTATTCCAACCATTTTTCGCACGGGGGCGGCTATATAATGGCGCGTCTTTATGAAAAGTTTTCGCTCAACACTTTTTCCGCCGCGGAAAAACTCAAAAGAATGATAAATATCAGTTACGATCCTTACGACGACGCGCGTTACGAAGTAGAGGACGGAGGAAAGATAATTTCCGTACCCGTGTCGCAGGCGAACGCCGCCGTGAAAGAATGCCTTGACGAAATGTCCGAAAAGATCGCGGGCTTTATAAAAGAAGGCGTACTCAATTATAACGGAAATATCGTTATTTCCCTGACGGGCGGCGGCATTTCGTATATTAGAGGGGCAAAGGAATATCTTGCCGGCAGGCTCGGCGCGGTAATCAGAACGGTCGCTCCGAGAATACCTATGTTCGATAAGCCCGTCAATTCGTCGGCGTTCAGCCTTTTGGACGTCGCGCTGAAAAACAACGCTTGATCTTTGGAGGTAATTATGTTCGATCGTTCGATCAGCATGGCTAAAATACGCGTGGTCGGCGTAGGCGGCGCCGGCAGCAACGCGATAAACAGTATGATAGAATCCGGCGTAAACGCGGATTTTTACGCCGTCAATACGGACAGGCAGTCGCTCGGCCTTTCCAATGCGGAAAATAAAATTCAGATAGGCGAGGAGATCGCCCAAGGGCTCGGCGCGGGTTCGGATCCCGAACTCGGCAGAAGGGCTGCGGAGGAGAGCATAGAGGTCCTCGAACGCATGTGCGACGGGGTAAAACTTCTGTTCATAGCCGCCGGTATGGGCGGCGGTACGGGAACGGGCGCAGCTCCGGTAATTGCCAAACTCGCCAAAGAGAAGGGATGCCTCACCGTTGCGGTGGTAACCAAGCCCTTTTCTTTCGAGGGGAAAAAACGGCAGGAAAATGCCGAAACGGGGCTTGCCGAACTTAAAAAATACGTGGATATGTTGATAGTGGTGCCCAACGCGAAACTCGTTCAGACGCTTCCCGTGGATACCACGATGCTGAACGCCTTCAAGATAGCGGACGACTATCTTCGCATGGGCGTTAGCGGAATAGTCGATCTTATCAACACGCCGTCGCTTATAAATCTCGATTTCGCCGATCTTCGCACTATAATTCAAAATCAGGGTATAGCGCATATGGGCAGGGGCAGAGCCAAGGGCGAGGGGAGAATACTCGAGGCCATGCGCAAAGCCGTTTCAAGCCCGCTGCTCGAAACTACCATAGAGGGCGCGCACCACGTTATAATAAACATAACCGGCGGTACGGATCTCACTCTCGGTCAGGTCGATGAGGCCGCGGGGCTGGTGAGAAACGTCGTTGCGGATTCCGCGAATATTATATTCGGCACCAACGTCAACCCCGATCTCAACGGCGAAGTGGATATAACCATAATAGCCACGGGTTTTGATAAGACGGACGAAACCGAACGCGCGCAGACGATAGCGAAGGGCAATCCCAAACAGGCGCTCGATATGCTCATGGGCGTGAACAGAGAGGCGGACGAAACCGTTCAACAGGTCAAAACGGCGCCGCAGGCGAGCCGACCGGCGGAGGACGACAGGCGCAATTCAAGCGAAAACACGCCGTCTTTTATGAAAAAGATGATCGGCGGCAACAGAAATTCGTAAATTATTCCAAACGGGTATAAAAAACAATGCAGACGGATAAAAAAACTTTATTCAGCGCCGCGCAACCGAGCGGGCTGGTCACTCTCGGAAATTACCTCGGCGCCATAAAAAACTGGGTGGCGCTTCAGGACGAGTATAACTGTATATATTCCATAGCGGATCTTCATTGCCTTACCGTCAGGCGGGAACCGAAGGAGTTGAGGGCGAAAAGCCTCGAACTTCTCGCTCTGTATATCGCCTGCGGGGTAGATCCGGAAAAATCCTGCCTGTTCCTTCAATCGCACGTGCCGGCGCACGCGGAACTTACCTGGATACTCAACACGCTCACTTATCCCGGGGAATTGAGCCGCATGACTCAATTCAAGGATAAATCGTTAAAACACGCCGATAACGTTAATATGGGGCTTATGGATTACCCCGTGCTTATGGCGGCGGATATACTGCTTTACGGGGCGGAAGTCGTTCCCATAGGCGTGGATCAGAAACAGCATCTCGAAATAACGAGGGATCTCGCCATACGTTTCAACAATAGATACAGCGAAACTTTCGTCGTACCGGAACCTATAATACCGAAGGTCGGCGCGAAGATAATGAGTTTGCAGGATCCCGCGCATAAAATGTCAAAGAGCGATCCGAACGAAAATTCATATATCGCGATACTTGACGACGAAGATACGGTCATCCGCAAATTCAAGCGCGCCGTTACCGACAGCGACAATTCCATCGCGTTTTCCGACGATAAACCCGGCATAAGCAACCTTCTCACCATATATTCCGCCATAACCGGCGAAACGATCGCGGCGGCGGAAGAAAGGTTTGCGGGTAAAGGTTACGGCGAATTCAAGATAGCGGTCGGCGAGGTCGTTGCGTCCGCTCTCGCTCCGATAAGAAAGAGGACCGCGGAACTGCTTTCCGACAAAGCGTATCTTGACGAAATTATGAAAAAGGGAGCGGAACAGGCGTCTTATTTCGCTAATAAAACGCTTTCCAAAGTTTACAGGAAAGTCGGCTTGTATTCGCCGGAAAGGAAGAAATAGTGTTCGGATATATCAGGACGGACGAGCCGTATCTCTACAAAAAGGACGAGGTGTTGTACCGGGCCGTGTATTGCGGGCTGTGCAAGTCCATCGGGAAACTTTGCGGTCAGTTCGCGCGGTTCGGCCTCACTTACGACGTAACGTTTCTTTCCGTTCTCCTGCATAATTTATCCGATACGGACGTAAAGATAAAAAAACAGCGGTGCGTAGCCCACTGGATAAAGAGGCGGAATATCGCCCTGCCGGACAGAATAAGCGAGAATATGGCGGCGTTGAACGTTATTTTATGCTATTATAAAGCGATAGACGATTATAACGACACCGGAAAACGCGGTATAAAATCGGCAATTTTCCGCAAGGGATACCGCAGGGCGGTGAAGAAATTTCCGGAAACGGAAAAACTCGTATCGGAATGTTACGAAAGATTATCGCGTCTTGAAAAGGAAAAATGCCCGTCGCCGGATATAGCGGCGGATCCGTTTTCCGTTCTCGCGGCGAAACTTTCCGACCTCGTTCTCGGTGACAGGGCTACGGAACACACCCATAACACCTTTTATTTCCTCGGAAAGTGGATTTATCTGATCGACGCGCTCGACGACTACGATAAAGATATTAAAAGCGGAAATTACAACGCGTTCGCGCTTTGCTATCCGGACGCGAAGGACGGTAAAACCCTTCTCGAAAAGTATAAACAAGAAATTTTCGGTCTGTTCAATTTCGTTTTCCTTCGTCTTAAAGAGGGGTATGAAAACGCGCAATTTTATTTCAATAAAGATCTCGCGGAGAACGTTCTGATGCGGGGAATACCAAAACGGACGGACGTGGTTATAAAGAAATATATCGATGACGACAGAGGTGAAAAATGCCCATAGATTTAAGTAACAAAACGAGTTACGAAATACTCGGAGTAAAAGAATATTCCACTAACGGTGAGATAACCGAGGCTTATAAGGCTCTCAAGGAAAAATATTCCGAGGAGAGGTTTCAGCCCGGCGTGGTCGGTAACGACGCGGCGGAAATGCTCGAGGCGGTAGAAGAAGCGTATTATTCCATAATGCGTGAGCGAAAGGCGGATGGTTTTACTGATAAACCTTCCGAAAAAACCGCTTCATCCGTTAATGCGGCAGTTCCCGAAAACACGGCGGAACAGCCGAAAGATAATAATAACGACGATGCGTATGCCGAAGTTGACGCGCTTATCAAAGCGGGAAAAATAGACGAGGCTCAGCAGAAACTCGATTCTTACAGCGAACGCCTCGCCGAGTGGCACTACCTTCAGGCGGCAGTTTACTATAAGAAAAATTGGGGCAACGAATGCAAAAAGCAGATGGAGATAGCCTTGACGAAGGATCCCGATAACCCGAAGTATAAGGACGCATACGATAAACTTATCAAGGAAATGGAGTTCAAAAACAAGAATTTCACTTCGGGCAATGCGGACGGAAGAACAGCGCCTAACAGGGATTTCGATCCGTACGACAGACAGATGGGCGGCAACGAGTGCCTTAATTCCTGTTGCGAATGCCTCGCCTGCAATATGTTGCTCAACTGCTGTTGTAATTGCAGATAAATATGAAATATTCTAAAGTAATTGCATTGAGCGCGGTATCCGCGGCGTTTGCCGTGGTGTTACTTGCGCTCGGTTCATTTATAGAAGTAATAGATATAACCTGCATAATGTTCGCGGGTATAGCCGTTATGCTGCCGCTTGCAAAGGAATATTACCTCGGCGCGTTCCTCTCGTTTCTTGCGTCCGCTCTGCTCGGTTTTATAATAGGCGGGGCGAAGGTTACCGTTATCGTTCCGTACGCGGTGTTTTTCGGGGTATATCCCATCGTAAACGCTCTGCAGGTAAAATATAAAGTCAACAAAATACTCGCGCTTGTCGTCAAGGATATATGGTTTCTTTTAAGTATGTTCTTGTACTATAAGTTGCTTGTGTGGTTTACCGGATACGACTTATTCGCCGATTTTTCTTTTATTCCGGAAAATCTCAAAAAATTTCTTGTCCCCGGCTTGTTCGTATTCGGCGCGCTGATATTCGTTCTATACGATATAGTTATGCTGCGCATGCAGGTCGCGGTCAGGTATCTTGTGGAAAAATTGAAGTTGTAACCATGCTCGAGAAGAATGCCGAATACCAAGTGACAATAGATAATTTCGGAGCGAACGGAGAGGGCGTCGCTCATCTTGACGGCGTGGCGGTTTTCGTGCCTTACGCGTTGCCTGCCGAAAAGGTAAAAATAAAGATAGTAAAAGTTAAAAGCAGTTTTGCGTTCGGCAAACTTCTGGAAGTCGTCGTTCCGTCCGAAAGCAGGAGAGAGGCTGTTTGCCCCGTCTTTTATAAGTGCGGCGGTTGTAACGCGCAGCATATAAAGTACGGTGAACAACTTAAAATAAAATCACAGACTGTGGCGGATTGCCTGAGGAAGATAGCGGGGATAGATGTAACCGTTCCGTTGACCGTTCCTTGTGAAAACGAATATCGTTACAGAAACAAATTGCAACTTCCCGTAAGGCATACGGCAAAGGGAAACGTCATCGGTTTCTTCCGCGAAGGCACTCACGACGTCGTTCCCATCGACGATTGCCTTATTCAGAAAAAGTGGTGTTTTTCGCTGATTCAGGCGGTTAAATTATATATAGAAAGCGGCGTCGATTGTTACGACGAAGAAAAAAACAAAGGCTATCTCAAACACGTTGTTGCGAGGGAAGTCGGCGGAAATCTGATAGTCGTTATAGTCGTCACGGAGAACAAAGTAAAAAATATTGATTGCTTTATTGACGTATTAAAGCGTTCGTTTCCATCGTTTTCTCTCTTTGTGAATTACAATCCGAGAGGGGATAACGTCGTTTTCGGAAAGGAATTCCGTCTCGTTTACGGCGAGGAAAAAACAGTCGTTGCGGTCAACGGTATCAATATGCCGATGGGGCCGGAATCGTTTATGCAGGTGAACGACGAGATGCGCGACGCGATATACGAAAGAGTTGAAAAACTTATCGGAAGTAACGGCGGAACGGCAGTGATCGACGCGTACAGCGGAGCGGGTTTCCTCACCGCGCTTCTCGCTAAAAACGCCGCACACGCATACGGAATAGAGTGCGTGAAAGAGGCTGTAGATTGCGCGGATAAACTCGCTTCGGACAACGGCGTTTCGGATAAAATAACGAATATTTGCGGAAAGTGCGAGGAAGTCCTTCCGGATCTCGTTAAAAAACTTTCCCGCGAATTTGAAAGCGTATCCGTCGTTCTCGATCCGCCGAGAAAGGGGTGTGACTCGTCTGTTCTTTTCGCCTTGCTCGACGCAAAGCCCCAAAAAATCGTCTATATATCCTGCAATCCGTCGTCGCTCGCCCGCGATCTCGGTATCCTTACGGGCAAATTGTTTTACTACGGTAATGAACTGAAAAAATCTCAAATCGTCAACGGCGAATATGAAATCGACTTTATTCAACCGTTTGATATGTTTCCCAACACGAAACATGTAGAAACACTCGTTTTGCTAAAACGGCGTATCGAAAACTAAGTTCGCCTGGCGGCAAGTGAAGTTTTCGGGAAAGTGAAGGCGAACTTAACTTCACTGAGAGCAGGGCGAACAACTTCACTATGAAATAACTTCACTTTTGCGATAGTAAAAACTTCACTCAAAGGAGATCATAATGAAAGAATCTGAATTGCGTACAAAGTCAAAAGCCTTTGCTCTTAAAATGATATCGGTTTGCGACGATATCGACACACGAAAGGGCAGAGGTATAATTGTAAATCAAGTTGTACGAAGTTCGACCTCGATCGGAGCCAACATCCATGAGGCTAATTACGCCGTGAGTAAAGCGGATTTTATCAATAAATTACATATAGCGCTTAAAGAATGCGAAGAGACCGAATATTGGATAGAAATATTGATAGGCTCAAATTCTATAATAGCGGAAACGGCTAAGAATCTTTTGCAGGAATGTGGCGTGCTAAGGCGTATGCTTGTTAAATCAATAACTACTGCAAAAAAGGATTCTTGAACTACGGAACAGAAATGTCGCCTTCGGCGCGAGAAAAACATACATTCGCCACCGCTGATATATGTTTCCCAACACGAAACATGTAGAAACCGTTGTTCGTCTTACGCGTAAGGCGGATCCGAACGGCGGTTACTCTGCCTGAACCGTTATCGGTAGAAGGGTAACACTTGACTGACGACAAATCGAAAGGAAAAGATAATTATGGACATAATTGCGATATTGTTGATAATTTTAGGTATGTTGATAATGATTTACGATATTTTACGGTACGCAAGTTTTATGAAAAACACGCGCGACGTTTTATCTTCCGGCAGTAAAAAGGACGATATTTTACGCGCTACGGGGTTGGCGCTTTTGATATTTTTCCTTTTAGGGTATCTTATCGTCACCGTGTTTTCAGAGCCGGATATGATGGTTTCGATGATACTGTTTTTCGGAAGCATCTTCGTGACGATCGTTTTGTTTATTATGTTCAAACTGCTCGAAACGGTCAAAACCCGAAGCGTGGATATAGCCAAGGTGCTTATCGGCGTGGTTGACGCGAGAGATCCTAACCTCAACGGGCACAGCGTTCACGTTCAGAAGATAACGATGCTGTTATATTCTTATCTGCCGAAGCATATGAAAAAGGATATAAACCCTATAAGTCTGGAATATGCTGCTATCCTTCACGACGTAGGTAAACTCGGCGTGCCCGAATCCATTCTGAATAAACCCGCTAAACTGACCGAAGAAGAATGGACTGTAATGCGTAAACACCCGCAGTTAGGCGTAAAATTTCTCGAACCGCTGGCGGCTTTCGGTGAAATAAACAGTTGGATATTCTGTCACCACGAAAGGGTAGACGGAAACGGTTATTTTAAGTTAAAAGGAGAGGAAATACCTTTCGCCGCGAAGATGCTTTCCATCGCGGATACGTATTCGGCTATAACGATGCGTCGTTCTTATAAAACGCCCAGAACTCACGACGACGCGATCGCTATAATAAAAGAGGCGGCAGGCACGCAACTCGATAAGCAACTTGTCGATATATTCCTCACCATACCTAAAGAAGAACTTGAAAAATGTATTCCGGAAGGGATAAAATATTGACGGCGGGTTTCGGTCTGTATTTCTTTCGCGGCGCATAGTTTTTTTGTTGCACGGACTACGAATTATCGGACCTGATCCGAAAGGGTGAAACAACAATGTGTTTTAAGAAAAATATCACTACCTACGAAAAGGTAGAACTAAAGATAAGCACGATGCGCGGCAGCGCGATTTACGAAATATCGAGCGAGGGCAATATTTCGAAAATTCTTGTTTACCGAATGGTTTACGGGAACGGTTCGGCGGAACGGGTACTTGAAAAGAACGTTACCGCGGATACTGCGGCGGTAGTTGAAAAGTTAAACGAGGTCGATCTTTTTCGTTGGAACGGTTTTAGCGGCAAACACCCTAAAAATGTGACCGACGGCGTAATGTTCGATCTTAAAGCGATTGTAAACGACGGGATAACGATACGGGCGGACGGCTCTGAAAACTTCCCCAAAGGTTACCGCGAACTTATGCGTTGGCTATACGAAATAACGCGATAACGTGAGAAATAAGGCACTTTT
>JAFTDZ010000128.1 GCA_017453885.1 Clostridia bacterium | reverse complement strand
ATGTTGGGGTTCTGCTGTTTCTGCCAACCGATGGCGCAGTTTCCGGCGGTGTTGAGGAAGTAACTGTTGGTTACGGTATTCTCGTTCGCGCAAACGAACGAAGCGCCGTGAGTGCCGCCCTCCGCAACGGTTACCTGACCGATGGCGTAACTGTTTTTGATAGTGCCGTGATTGGTGGATACCATTGCTCCTCCGGGGCAACCGGGTGCGGCCGTCATAGTGACTTTAACGTTTGTATAAACGTTTTCTATAAGGCCGAAGTTGTAGCCGGCAACCGCGGCGCTCCAGCATCTTGCACTCAAACCGTCGTTTTCGCCGGTGCCGCTTTCGAAGCCGATATTTTTAATAACGCCCGTGCTCTCTATCTTATTGAAGAAACCTACGTTTGCGCCCTCGTTGCCTTTATCGATACCTTCGATAACTATGCCGGAAATCGTGTAGCCTGCCCCGTCGAGCGTGCCGGCAAAACCTACGCCGGTCGTGCCCGTTTCTTCGTTATCGGGAGTTCCGAGAGGTACCCAAGGAGAGGTGAGAACGATGTTTCCGCCGAGAACGTAACTGCCGTTGAGGCTCATGGCGCGAAGTTCGGCTTCTGTGGTTATGGCGGTAGCCGCGGGAGCGGTGTTGCTTATGGTAAAAGTTTTGGTCGCGCTTACCGTAGGATCGGTCTGCGCGGCAACTTTTACTCTGAAAGTAACGCCGTCGGGCGCGTTTTCGGAAACGGTGAGAGTGTTACCCGTTAAAGTTACACCTGCCGCGGTGCCTATAACGGAGAAGATCACCGCCTGGCTTGCTTCTGCGGGTGTTACGGTTGCGCCGAGAGTGTAGGAGCCGGGAGTTAAAGTTTCGTTGATCTCCGCAAACGCCACCGCTTCGGGTTCTACGTTTCCGCCGTGATTGCCGCTTTCAGAGGTATCCTCTGCCGGTGCGCAACCTGTGAGACACATTGCCGCCGCAATTACGAGGCAAAGCGCCGTGATGAAAAGTTTTTTCATGTTTTTTCCTCCTTAAAAAATTATTTGAGTTTTATTTTACCCCTTCAGCCCGCCTGCGATAGTGTTTTCCATTATCGTGTTGGAGAAGGCGACAAATACTGCGAGAATGGGCACGAGCGCTATCATCATGGCAGCGAAGGTCTGAGTGTAAGCGCCTTTACCTGTGAGCGTTTCGCGTATCAGAAACAGCCCGTACGCGAGCGGCGGCATAGACTTCATGTAGATAGACGGAGTAGTGTAATCGTTCCATATGCCTATCGCGTATATTACCGAAAGCGATACGATGACCGGTAGCGCGAGCGGAAGCATTATCTTGAAAAATACCATTATGTGCCCCGCCCCGTCTACCCGCGCGGCTTCGGCGTAAGTAGTCGATATGTTTTTGAAAAATCCGTACATCAGGAAAAAGTTCATTCCGAAACCCGCCGAAAACATCAGGAAAACGCCGAAGAAACTGTCTTCCAGCCCCAGCCATCGCATAAGGGCGTACTGCTCGGGAAGGGTACCGGCAATCGGCACTATCATCAGGAATATCGCAAGACTGTATATGAACTGCCTTCCGAAGAAGCGGTATTTGGCAACCACGTAAGAACTTGTAGCCGAGAAAAATATATTCGACATTGTACACGCAAGAGTAAGCGCTATGCTTACTATAAACATTTCGAATATGGAATATTTATGAGTCGCGCCGAAAAGTTTTCCCACAACGGTGGTTTCGATAACCGCGCCGTCTGCCCCGCCGACGGGAAGACCTACGAAAATTTCGCTGTAATTGGCAATTCTTAAAGTTTTCGGGAAGCCCCATATATTTCCGCCGAAAAATTCCGCAGGCGATTTGAAGGAGTTTACGAACATCCATACGAACGGAAAAACGAGCGTTACCGAATATATAAGGAATAACGCAAAAACTATTCCCATCGCTATTTTCTGCGGTGTGGAGCGGATTATTTTTTGTTTACCGATCTTATACCTGTTTTTCATGATCAGAACTCCACGTCGGCATAAATTTTCTCCATGCCGAACCTTATAGCGATAATAAAAGGCATAGCCATTACCGAAAGCAGAAGGCCGAACGCTATTATCTCCGGCCGCGCCGTTTCGTTAGCCGTTCGCACGCTGTTGTAAATTTTAAGCGCTATCGTTTGGGTATTCGCGTCGCCCGGCATTATCATCATCGGTTGAAGCATAACGCCGAAAACCGAAGTTAAACCGAGCAAGAACGTAGTTGTTATGGTGGGCCAGATAAGCGGAATTACTATTCGGAAAAACTCCTTTACGTAAGGCGTGCCCTCGAGATGCGAATATTCAAACAGATCTACAGGCAACCTGCTTATCGCCCCCGAAAGAAGAAGAACGTTGAAACCGAGCCCCGCCCATATACAGTAAAGGTAGATCATTCGCTGAGAATTAGGATAAACGCCGAACCAACTCGGAGAGTCTATGCCTAAAATATTCAGAAATCCGTTTACAAGCCCGAAGCGCGCGTCGAACTGAAACCGGAAAACCGTTGCCAGAACGACTATCGGGATTATGGACGGCAGAAAGAATATTACCCTGAACCATTTGGCGAAAGGCATCTTCTTGAACAGAAAGTACGACGAGATTATTGCGAGCGGCAGACTTATGAAGTTTGAAACGACCATATACCCGAGAGAGTTGCCGATTATCCTCCTCGTATCCGCCCGCGAAAAACTCGTCCATACGTTCTTGTAGTTGTCAAGCCCCGCCCAAACCCAGGAATTAACGAGTTTGCCGTCCTGCCACATTACGTAACGCTGAAACGTCCTCAGTATCGAATTAAAATTGACTATGCCCCAAAACACGATGAAGTGTATCACCGGATACGCGAGCATCAGTATTATAAAGCCCGTTTCGTATATCGATTTACGCCTTGTTTTTCTGCGTTTTACGGCACTTGTCCCTTCCATGCGTCCCCTCCGTCACTCGGCGCCGAACACCTTGTCGGAATCGGACTTCCATTGAGCGAAATTCGCCTTTATATCGGAAAGCCTCGTTGCGAAAACCGCGTCTACCGTGGTCGCTTTATTGTAAAGTTCCGCATAATGGTTTACGCCGGTATCGGCCCATTCGAGGGTGATTTTGTTGTTGAGAACCATATTCGCCTGCGAATAGAGGTTGAATTTCCTGCTGTTGGTGTTTACCTCGAATACGCTGCGCGCGAATTTTGTGAGGTATCTGTCGCCTATGCCGTCGAGATTATCGTACTTCACGCCGAGCATAACGCCCTGTGTGCGCTCGGTGAAGAGTTTTGCGTTTTCCTCCCTCATCATAAAGCGGAGGAATTGTTTTGCTTCTTCCTTATTTACGGAACAAGCGGGGATAATTATGCTGTCGCCGCCGCCGACCTGATAATTTACTCTTATGGGGTTACCTTCGCCGTCGGTCTTTGCGCCGGGCACTACGGGTGCGGGCATAAGAACCATTTCACATTTTTCGTAATCGATATTGTCGCGCATTTCGCTTTCGAGCCATTGCGCGTTAGGCATCATGGCGGCAAAACCGTTGAGGAAGTCTATCTGAGCGGCCTGGTAATGTCTGCCGCTGCTGTCTTTCATGCTGTAATCGCGCAATACGCCGTTCACCTCGTGCGGGGCGACGAGATCCGCCCACAACTGCACGGCTTCGGGGAATTTATACCCTTTGGCGGGATCGAATACGTCTGCCGAAGGGAGTTTTTTGAGATTTTCGATACTGTCAACGCCTTCGAGTTGCGCCCACCAGTCGAACACCAGATAGTCCCAATAATAACATTCCGAACTCCAGGCGAAAGGTTTGATATTCACCTGTTCGGCCTTAGGCGCTTCCGGGTTTGCGACTATTTCAGCACTTTCGATGGTTTCGCAGAGGGCGACGAGTTCGTTGTAAGTTTCGGGCACTTCCCATCCGTATTTATCGAAAAGAACCTTGTTGTAAATAAGGCCGCCGGCACCGTTCGTCCAGGGGAGTTTATAATAACTGCCGTTGAACTTGAGTTTGCAATCGTTGAGAAGTTCGGGCAACACGCGGTCGGCAACGGTTTTTCCGTCGCACTCCATGGCGAACAGATCGTCGAGCGGTTCTATCTGCCCTTTGGAAGCGGGCACTTCCCATATAATGTTGTGCGAGAAGAAAATGTCGGTATCCGTTCCGTTTGCAAGCGCGTTAGGGATATCGTCGGTAGTGGTTTTGCTGGGATTTATACCGGTTTCCTGATCGATAACTATACCCGTTTCCTGCGTGAACTTTTCGGCAAGTTTATAAGCCCAGGCGCGGCCGTATCCGCCGTCGTAAAACGTGATTTTCAAACTGTGCGGGGCAAAGGGTTTTTTGCCGTTGTTTTTGCCGCAGGCGAACGCCGCCGTCAATGTGAACGCAAGAGCCATTAAAACCGCCCCGAATTTTAAGATTTTCTTTTTCATATTTTCCTCCATATTGTTTTCTTTCCGCTTTGAAGCGGATAAATTGCGTGTTAATATGCGTTTTAAGGGGTTTATGCCATTAAATCCGCTTTGTCATATTCATGAATACGTCGTCGAAGAATATCTCGCCGCCGGCGCATTCGAGATACAGAGATATGCGTTTAGCACCCTCCGGCACAATAAACTTCAAAGTCACGTTAAAGTATTCTCCGCTTGCGTAGCCCTCGCTCGAAGAGGAAATATCCGCTGCGACGCGGCTGCCGACGTATTCGGTATTTGCCTTCAAAAAGTACGCCGCTACAGAGCCGACGGAATTTGCGTCTGCAAGTTTTACCTTCGCGGTAACGGTATATTCCACACCCTCGTTCGCAACGGAAACGAGTTGCGTTGCCGCAGAATCTTCACCCGAAACTTTCATTACGGTGTTGCCGCCTTCCTTTACCGTTTCCGCCGACTGATAAGACGACCAGGCGTTTACCGTTCTGCCCTGCTCAACGTAAGTATATTCGAAGCCTCCGTTGGAAACAAGATTTGCGGCGTTCGGCAACGGGGTTGAAACGGCGGGAAAGTTCGCCGCTCCTCCGCCCGCCGAGGACGGCGTGTACGGCTGACCTTTATACGGCGTATAACGCACGTAATCGATCTGCATATAATCTTCTTCGAAATCGGGAACGCCCGCCCAACTGTCCGGGAACCAGTTACCTATATTCAACGCGCCCGCCACGTACGGAACGTATGACCTTGCAGTATAATACAGTACGTTATCCACGTAATAATCAACGCGCGCGGGATCGGTGTGCCACTCGAACGTGTAAAGGTGCCATTCGCCGTCGTTATTGGCAAAGTCCGTTGTCTTTTCAACGTGAGCCTTAAGATCTTCCGTATGCCAATTGGTGAACCATACGTTTCTGAAATCTCCGCCCACGTTCAGTTCTATATCGATTTCCTGATTCAATTTTGTTTGGGTATTTCCGTCAAGATCTTTGGCGGTTCCGTACATATACGTCCAGAAAGCGGTGCAAGCGCCGAAACGCGGAACAAGTTTCATCCTCGCTTCGTATCTGCCCGGCCCGTAAGCCTTTTTTGTTATCAGGCACCCGCCTTGGCAGGTCTTGTTTGCGTCGCCGTAGTACTTACCGAAAGAGCGTATGGTGACCACGCCGCTATCGTTCCAACTTACGTTTTCCGGACGCACGCCGTGATTGAACGCCGGCCCCCATTTGGAGTTGACTACGTTCCAGATACCGTCGGAATGATCTCTGTTTGTAAAATCATCGAAAAAAGCGTCCTCGGAATCGGGCAAAAGACCTTCGTCGCGGTCGTATGATTCCGACCGGTTTTCGTCGTCGGTCGAATCCTTCCCGTCCTTACATCCCGCAAAAAACACAGCAGAAAGAATCAAACACATTGCAAAACAAATGAATTTTTTCATTTTCCCTCCTTTCCCTTATTCGATTTTCGGAATTATATCATTATAATATATGTAGGTTTTCCTTTACTCATCATTTTATGCACGCCCGCCCCTTTATCGTAAACGCGACGGCGCGCTCGGATAATTATTTGTTTAACTTAATTAAATAATTAACTGCATTTATTTAACTAAATTAAATAATTTGATGGTTTCATTATAACACATAATCTGCGGTTTGTCAATAGTTAAATTAAAATTTTTCGGATATCGGAAAAAATTTTTTCTTAAAAAACTTACGGCAGGCTGTGCCCCGCGCTGCGATAGAGCGCGTACCACTCCGCGCGGGTTAAAGTTACGTCCGCACCCATACAGAAACTTTTTATCCGCTCTTCGTTCATTGAACCGATTATTGCCTGAATGCCGGCGGGATGCCGCAATATCCAGGCGGCTACGATGGCGGAAGGCGAAACGGAATATTTTTCGGCAAGGGCGTCGAGTTCGGCGTTGAGCGCGGGGAATTTTTCCCTGTTGCCGACGTACACCCCTTCGAAGAAGCCGAACTGCATGGGCGACCACGCCTGTACGGTTATACCCTTTATACGGCAATATTCAAGCAACCCGCCGTCACGCATGACGGATTCCCCGTTCTTCATATTTACGTTCATGCCGGAAGCGATCATTCCCGCCTCGGTCATTGAAAATTGAAGTTGATTTATCACAAGCGGCTGTTTTACGGCAGTTTTCAGCAATTCCGTCTGCATCGGATTGAAATTCGATACTCCGAACCCGCGTACTTTTCCCTCTCTTTCCAACTTATCGAAGGCTTCCGCCACTTCATCCGGCTCCATCAACGTGTCGGGACGGTGCAAAAGAAGAAAATCGAGATAGTCCGTTTTCAACCTCGAAAGACTTCCTTCAACGGAACTTAAAATATGCTCTTTTGAAAAGTCGTAACATCCGTCGTGTATGGCGCACTTTGACTGTAAAATCATTTTTTCCCTTGCCGAAGGATGCGCGGCGAGGTATCTTCCGAATTTCTCCTCCGAAACTCCTCTGCCGTAAATATCGGCATGATCGAAATGCGTGATCCCGCATTCGAGGGCAGCGCAAATTATCTTATCGCACACGGCGTAATCTTTTTCCGCCATGCGCATACATCCGAGCGCGATCGCGGACGTGGCGACTTTACCGCCTATATTCAGTTTCTTCAAAACAATTTCCTCCTCGTTTGACCTTTTTACAGAATATATTTTATAATCGACGGGACGGATTGTCAAGGAAATCGAATCGGTTTCGTTTTTTGCTTTACTTTCGTGTGACCGTAATATATAATATAAAAAAATACACGAAAGGGCGTATGACGGCTTATGGTGAAAATGAACGGGAAATATCTGAACGAATTTATGAGCGAATTTTCCTTTCCGGAAGAATCGCGCAGACCGCTCAACGACGCATATACGGCGTTGACGGATAACGCGAACGCAAAAAACGTTTACTTCGGAATACTTGACGAATACGATACGAACATGAACTGCGATTTTGCCGTTATAGGTCAAAAGATAAACGATATTGCCGTAACGGTCGGGATCAGCCCCATGACGGTAAATCTTCTCGTGCTGATAGGGCTGTCACTCGTCGCGCGGAAATATTATGAAAGTTTCGGCATTCCGGAAGAAATATGGAAAAACTCCATGTACGATATAAAATACAAACTTACTGAATGCAAACTGATTTATAACACCTGGGGAAATTTTGTTTTTCAATGGTACGCCGGGTTCTTCAGACTATACAGATTCGGGCTGGGCAGGTTGCAGTTCGACCTTATAAAATTCGGCAGAGATTATAAGGTCGGAGAAAAGGCGCTTCACCCGTCGGACAACGTTCTTTTCGTTCATATCCCGCGAACAGGCGAAAGGCTGAAAAAAGAAGAAGTCAATGAATCGTATATGCTCGCAAGGGAATTTTTCAAAAAGGTTTTAAGGTCGGATTTTACGCCGTTCGTATGTTCGTCCTGGTTGCTTTTTCCTAAAACTCTGGAATTTTTAAGTCCGGAATCAAATATATACAAATTCGCAAGCGATTACGACGTTATAGAAACCGGCTATAACGACGATTACGGAGAAGTATGGCGACTTTTCGATAAACTTTACGAAGGCGACGCCGGTACTTTGCCGCAGGATACGTCGCTCCGCCGTAAATACGCCGAATACATTTCTAAAGGCGGAAAATTCGGCTACGGTTACGGCGTTTATATTTTACCGCAAGATACGTCGCTCCGCCGTAAATACGCCGAATAAATATCGAAAAACAGAAAACTCGGGTACGGTTTTTTATTTTCCACCGTATGAATAACTTTTGCCTGAAAAATCTTTACCATATCCAAATTATTCTCTCCGTATAAATATTTGCTTTTCGTAGTTATGTAGCAGCACGGTACTGCAAAAACAAACGGAAAAATCCCGTTAATAACATCATAATATTTTGCTTGTTTTCGTTGAATTCAGAATTATCGGGAAAAGGAGTTTACCCCGCCGGCGTTTACGGTTATCCGATATCATTCGACGCGGGCAACTGAACGTCCGCGCGCAAAATACCGCCGCGGTTTTGTTCTTTATCGTATTTTTCCGACAGATTTTTATCCGAAAACAGTAGATTCTTTATATATATTTTAACTTTTCCGCCGCTTCTGAAAGACAGTTCCGTCTGCACGAAATTTTTGCGTTCCGCTTCGGAGAACTCTTTCGGACTGCCGTCGCCGCAAATACCGCGGTCAAGCCGCGCCGCATACGTTTTATAATCTTTTCTCACGGGAACGGAATCCGCTTCGGTTTCCCCGTTCATAAGGGCAACACGGAAAATTTCTCCGTCCGCCCTCTTTACTATCAAGCCCAGAAAATCGGCTTCTCCGTCCGCGCGAAGATCGAAGTTCAGATAACGGAACTTATCTAAAAAATGCTTGTGCCCGCAAAGACATATTTCAAAAGACGCGCCGAATAAACCGAAACTTTCCTTCGTGGGATATGCTTCGAACACCACGGCGGAGCCTGTACTGCCTATTTTCACGTTGCCCTCGCGGTATATTTCCCCGCTGTTCCAAACGCTGACTTTATGGCAATTCCCCGCCTGTATGCCGAAGTTGTTCTCGTAAACCACGGTCGCGCCGTTTTTTGTAAACGCGGGAGGAAAAAAATATTTTTCCGTAACCGGTTCTTCCACGCTTCTGTAAGGCATAAGAGGCGCGCCGTCGGGAGAAAAAACGTCGCAATGTTCCTGATATTGCATAAACGCGTAAGTTATAAACTTCGGGGCAGGAACGTCAACGGAAGAAACTTCTATTTTATCCTCTCCGCGGCAGACCGCTTTTGCCGGATAATATTTGCCGTTTTCCCCCGCGAGAGTGAAACCGAAGTATTCCGCGCCCACTTTCAGCGGTCCGGCATTTTTTATTGTTACCACGGCTTTTTGCGCGAAATAGGCCACTTCTGATATTTTCGGATAGTATTCCCGTTCCTTAGTGAAAACGTTGGCTATCCTCTCGCTTACGGGCGCTTTGTTTACGGGATGAATGGGGTGAAAATACAATTCGCCCGTGGGAATAAGCCATCTCGGCTCTATATCGTAAACGGGCACTACGCGGATATCTTCTTCGGCATATTCAAGTTTTGTCAACGCTTCGTTTATATATTCGTAACCGTATCCGTCGCCGTAAGGGTAATATTCAGGCGCTATATGCACGGCGACGAAAGGCATCCTGCCGAAATTTTCCCTCAAAGCGGAAACAACCATTTTCATCTCTTTGAAAAACATTTGCGCAAACTCGAAATCCCAACAGGAACTCTCGCCAAGATACCATACCGCGCCCTTGAATTTGCAGCCCGAAAGCGGCGCGATCTTATCGTTCCACACGCCCGAAAGTTGGGTAAAATTCCTTCCGCCCGCGGCGTTATAATCCTCCAAAGAATTATACCTGCCCACGCGCTTGGTAAATTCGAGCACCTCTTTATCCGCTTCGAGTTTTTCCCGCGGGATATACGCTTCCACGGAAAGCCCGCCCATAGACGCATGCACCGCCCCCACGGGAATCTTCTGTTTTTCCGATAAAAGCGTTGCCGTCTGAACGGTTATGGCGGAAACGTGTTCAAGGTCGGCGTCCTTTCCCGTCATCCATTCGAAGTCCCGCTCGAAATCGTAAAGCGGGTACAACGGTCTGGTAACTTCCGATACGTCCGCGAACGGTTTTTCTCGTATATCCAGAACGGCTATATCGCTCGTTTTTGCGCGATTCAGCCACTTTTCGCTGTTTTCTGTGGAACCCAAGGAGTACGTCATGTTCGATTGACCGAGCATAAGATACACATCGCCGAATCTGATGCGCGCCTCCGCTCTTTCCCCTCCGCTTTCCGCCGACAATACGAACGTATTTTCAACGTCGTACACGGGCGGCAGAGTTACCGCAAACCTGCCGTTTTCGGGAATACATTCTCTTTCAAACACATAATCCCCTCCGCGCAGCGTCAACGTAAATTTTTGATCCGCGTAGCCTCTTACGGAAAATTCTTCGTTCCGCTGTATTATGCCGCCGTTTTTATAATATCCTACAAATTTCAACATACTCGTTCCGATTTTAGCGCGGCGGATAATTACTCGTCCGCATAAATTCCTACGGCTTTTGCCTCTATGATTCCGTCTACGATCATGTTTACGTAAAACCCGTCCGCATAGGGCTGAAATTCAAGTTCTCTCGAATTGAAATAATTCTTCCTTTCGGCGTCTGCCTTTTCTATTTCTTCGCGGGGCGCGTTTTCCTCTTTCAACACTATAACTTTTACCGCGCGGTAAACGTTGCTAACGACAAAATGAAGTATTTTAAGGCTCTCTTTTACCGTTTCGTTGCAGTCTTTCGCCTCGATAAAATTTTCCTCTTTAAGTTTCAGGTAAGCGAGCGCGGAGAATAGATCCGGATTTGTTCCCGAAGCGCATTTTTCCCCGCCGGTATATGCAAAACCGACCTTGTTTTTTATCGTTTCGTATATTTCTTTTGCCTGCGGCGCGTATTTTCCGTAAGCGGCGGAATAATATTCTTCCCTGATGTCGGCAAACGACAATCGTCCGTCGGTAAGCGCCCTGCCCATCAGGTAAAACGCAAACCCGTTCGGGTAAAACGCGCGCTGTATCTGGCAACTTATAAGCCCGTTCAGCCCTATTCCCTTTAACGAACGTATATCGTCATAAAGCACCTCGGCTATCGTTTCACCGCTGAAATCGCGGTTTATATCCCACATCAAATGATAATCGAAATCAAAGGAATCTCCTTTGAAAACCTTTTTCCATTCCCTTAAAAACGCCAGATACGTACCGGTGGAACGCGGGTATTCTATTTTGTTCCTTCGATATTCCATAACCGCGGAATCCGCTTCCGACGCTTTGGCAAACGGTTGCAGATACGAACGGAAAATAGGCGCGAACATCATTATAAACCTGTTTTCGTTCTTTATCTTTTCCCTGTCCGGCGGCCAGTACAGGTCAAAATAAACGAGAAAACATATCTTGGTATCAAGGCGCTTTTCAGTAAGTTTTTCGTCTATTCTGTTAAGTATTTTTACGTAATGATCGGATACGGAACGCTTTTTGCATTCTTCGCATTCACAAACGTTATTGAAGTCGTCCGCAAGCCAGAAATGCAGAACGTCCACTTCCGGATGCGTTTCGGCATACTCCGCCACTTTATCCGACAGAGCCTCTCGCACTTTTTCGCTCGAATAGCAAAGATTGGTGTTCAAAGGCTTATTCTTGTAAAATTTTCTCTCCCCGTTTATCTCGGCGAGCATAGCCTTTTTTTCTTCGGAAAGGTCTTCTTCCGTTTCAGACCAGCCGTTGCAGTCTATACCTATACATAAAGTTGTCCAACCGTGGCCGACCGCATGGTATATCATAGAGCGCTTTTTTATCTCGCTTACGATTTCGGCAAAGTATCTGCGCACGTCTTCATCGCTCAATTCTTCTTCTTCCAGAAAGGGATTGCTTTTATGTTTATACCACCGCTCGAAAAATTCGTAAGAAGTTGTAAATTGGGTAAAATAACTGTTAAAGCCCGCTTTCGGCGCCCAGTCGATAATTTCAAGAACGTTTTCCACGCTCACGGCGCCCTCTATGGTTATGCCTCTGTGACGGTTTTCGGGCGAAAACACGAAATGCGCCGATAATTCTTCGGCGTTCTTTTCAGGAATTATCTCGCCGCGCTTTCCGGGGCGAACGAACCTGCACCCGACCTCTCTCAGATAGGCGTAAACGCCGAGCAGCGCGGCCCTCTCGCAATTGGCTGCGATCGTTCCCTCTCCGCGCTCTATCGAAATTTCGCAGTTCTCGTAAAAAATATCGCCCGCGCCGTTTTCGCGATCGACCGAAACGGACACACGCGAATCTTTCCCCGTAATCATGCGCGTGTATTTATTCAATTCTTCAATCGCAAAAAGCAAAGTCCGTTTCATTTTCGTAGTTACAATCTCTCTTTCAGTATTTCGGTAATTCCGGCGTTGAACGCGCCCAGCACGGACGCGTTTTCTTTGAGGTCGGAAAACACTATTTTATCTTCGCAGTTACCCTCGTTTATGTTTTTCAGATATTCGCGCCCGAACTCGATCACAGACCCGCTGAGGACCACTTTATCCAGATCGAGAAACTCTATCATACACCTCGCGAACGCGCCGATGATTTTTGCGGAAGAATTTACGACTCTTACGGTGAGTTCGTCCTGCAGGAGATACGCTTGCTGTATCATCTGTATGGTTACGTTTTCCCAACTTGAATTCTCGTTTTCGAGCCAATCCTTTATAACCGACGAACGTCCGTGAAAAATCTCCCGCTTTACTACGGAAAGCACGGAAAACAGCGAAACGCTGTCGAACAGGTTGGAATAATTCATGTTGTGGTAATCATCGGAATCGGTGAGCATCATATTGAGTTTGTAATACCCTATTTCGCCTGCGAATCCGTTGCTGCCCTCGTAAATTTTTCCGTTGAACATAAGCGCGGCGCCCGTTCCTATATCTATGTGAAGCATTAACGCGTTATCAACGTTCGAAAGTTGTTTGCCGTACATCTTTTCCGCCATCAAAGCGAGATTTATATCGTTTTTTACAACTACGCCGCAACGAAATTCCTCCTCGAATATCTTTTTCATAGATATATTGCCGAGCTTTTTGAAGCGGGGATTCAAGATGAAAACTCCGCTTTCCTTATCTATTTTGCCTGACGACGCTATGCCTATATAGAGCAATTCTTTGCCCGACAGCGCCTCGCCTTTCTGCCATTCGTGAAGTT